>NZ_FMWD01000007.1:109187-247863 GCF_900102855.1 Thiohalomonas denitrificans | reverse complement strand
TCGATGGCTTACCGGCTGTACAAGCTCGTGCAGTATGTGCGTGGATGGATGGGGTATTTCGGCATCTCCGAATACTATCGCCCGATCCCCGGACTCGATCAGTGGCTGCGCCGCCGGATCCGAATGTGCTACTGGAAACGGTGGCGCAAGACGCGGACCAAGGTGCGCAACCTGCTGTCACTGGGGACGAGCAAACGCCACGCGATCTTCACAGCCCTCAGCAGCAAGAGCTACTGGCACCTGTCGAAGACGCTGGCGACGCAAACGGGGATGACGAATGCATGGCTGAAGAGTCAGGGGCTGATCAACATCCGCATGCTGTGGATGAAAGCCCATGGCTATGCCTGAACTTCTCGTGTGCTTCTTTCTTGTGAACCGCCTAGTGCGGACCCGCATGCTAGGTGGTGTGGGGAGGGCGGGCTAAATACCCGCCCTTACCCGATTGGGCATGGCGGCGGCTCCTACTTGCCACCTGCGCCAGAAGAGCCCGGCGTGCTGTGCTTCCTGATGACTTGCGCAATCTCGGCATTGAGCTTGGCTTGCTCAGCAGCGGCTTTCGCCTCTGCTGCCCGCAACGCTTCCGCGCCCTTCGGATCAAAACGATTGCCCACATAGTTCGCCGGATTTTCCTCGGGGAAATCCTCAAAGTACTCAGACCCTGAGGGATCCCCACGAATTTCACGCTGTAGCTCCGAATTCCGGTTCGCATAGGGAGCTCCTGAGTTGCGCTAGTAACCGGCTGGTTAAATCCAGCTCGCCTCGGCGAATGACTCGCAAGCCAAGGAAGACCGACGATAATACTGAACGCGACTTCACAGTATTGGCTTGATAGCGCCAGTGCAGGTTTTTGGTTTGGGCCACCTTGCCGTGCAGCCAAGCCGTGAACAGAGCCAGTGCATTGATCAGCAGCAGTACGGAATAGCGTTCTGCGGAGCGCGAGCGTGAGCGATCCAGACCCATTCCGTAGTACTCGCTCTTGGTGTCTCGAAAGTTCTCCTCAATAGCCATCCGCTTTCGGTACGCTGCAAGCACCTTCTTAGTTTCGGTCTTCCCACCGGGTAAGGAGGTGACGATAAGCCAAGGTTCGCGTTCACGGGCAGCATTGGTCTTACTGTGCTTCGACTCGGCTTTATGTCCATGCCGGGTGTTCTTGCGCCGGCCTTTTGGTGGCTTTCGCAATCCATAGACGGCACATTCTATCGGGTTGGAACGAGCCACAAGGAAAGCTCCCAAGTACGTCGGTTTCCCGGTTTTGAGAACATTCGCCACACGGGTGCAGCGCACCCAAAACTCTTCATCCGGCCTGGTAATTTGCACGGTTCCGCGTATACGGCCGATCCAGTCCCAGCCGAGTGCTTCAACTGCCCGAAACCAGGGATTCTTGAACCCGGCGTCCGTGACCAGAATCGGCTCGCAGTGTGGCGGCAGCAAACTCGCCAACGTCGCCAGGAACTCCGTCTGGACGCTTCGGCTGCCAAGGCAATTCCGCTCATGGACCTCTTCATAGATCGCCAATGCCCGACCACCCACGGGCACAGAAGCACGCAGAAGATGAAAACGCTCATCAGGACTCAGTGGCGACCAGTCGACCAAGATCAGCGGACGGACAGTTCCACCTAGAATCCATTCAGCCATGTCTTGGTAGGCGACGGAAACTTGCTGCCGCAGGTGTTCATTGCCGGCCAAACGATCCATTCGCTTGATGCAGTGCTTCTCGCCAACCTCTCCGATGATACCGCGGCCAAGCGCTGTCACTGTCACACACCTCTGCGCCAAAGCGGATTCGACGGCGACCTTTACGGCCGTATAGCGGGCGGCGTGCATGGTTTGACATAGGCCCGTGAGGCACGTATCAAGGATATCGGTGGCATGCATCTTCGGCTCCTTTTTCTGAGGGCTTCTTACGTTTCGCAACCGCAAGAAGATCATGTCAGAAGGTGCATGTCCACCCCTATCTCTTTTAGAGTCAGCTAGTTACCGTTCCAATTCGTGGGGATTACTCAGACTCAGACCATTCACCCATGTGCTTCTCCTATTTGTGATGCCCAACGCCCGCGTAATAGGCGCGAGCTTGCGAGCGTCCTAATTGACGCGTTTGTTATATGTTACTGTTTCTTTTTAACTTCAAGGCCATCCAAAAGCTTATTAAGCACAACAGCTGATAAATCAGAAGTTGGATGGCCGGGGAGCGGGCTTTCAACCTTCTTTTCTTTACCAGAGAATACTGAACTAGGTTGATAGGAGAACGCATCAGCAGTAAGCGATAAACGCACTTCTGAGTTAAACCCCTCTTTATCAGAATTATTAGCTGCCACACGTATGCGCATAAAACCAATCTTGTAGTGCTCAGTTCTCGAAATTTCATTCAAGTGAAAACGATAAATTGCCATTACTACACCGAATACAACTACAAATATGGCAAACAAACCATATAGCACTACATCCGGTATTTTTGCTGAAGCTAAAGCGGAATCAGGCATAGCAGCAGTCATATATAAAGGAAAAATATAGAGCATCAGGATGACCACTAAAACGGTTACGCTAAACGTCCTCAAATAGGAGAATATGCGACGCCCTTCATCTTTGTTTTTTTCTATATAAGCATCCAATGCCTCAATAGAAGCATCAATGCTATTTTTTTCTTCTGGCATGAACTCTCCTTTTTCATATAACACCGTAAAAAAACTGAAAACCGTCTACTCCAGGGCGTCTTTGAGATCGTTGTCGTAGGCGACGTTGCGTTCGCTCTTTTTGTCCGCGGTGACGATGAGGATGTCGAAGTCGGAGTGGTATTCGTGGGTGACGTGGTCCTCTTCGTAGCGGTCTTCGACCCAGTCGCCGCGGGCGTGGGAGCCGAAGAGGATGATCATTTCCACGTCGTGGCGCTCGCGGATGGCGGCAACGGCCGCTTTCAGCTCGTCGAACTTGGAGGGCGGCAGGTGTTTGGGCTTTTTATGCATTTTGTACCAGGCCGGGGGGCCGGTGGTTTCCATGATTGCGCTCATGCCCGGTCCTCCCTGCGGGTGGCGGTGGACTTGATGTTGCGGATGCACTCTTCGAGATTGTTCAGGTCCTGGAGAACATGGGCGAAGGCGGCCCGGTCCACGTCCTGTAGATCGGTGGACGGCAACAGCAAGTCGGCGAGCAGGCGCACTTGCGATGCGGCCAGGAGGAGGTCCTCCCTGGCGTTTTTGTATTCTTCCATTGTGTCCTCCTGATAGTCGTCCGTGTGTTCGTTTGGGCACTTGGCTATCAGGTGCGGCGGGGTTGTTTCTCGGAGGGGGAGGGGATGTTTTCTCCTGACCGGGTTTTGTATCAGCCCCTCGCCCGGGTTCGACTTCACCGGGCGCATCGGCCGCCTGAGTACGGGTTTATCCTAACGCGAGGTGTTGGGCGGGTCCAATGGATGGAACCGGGCGGTTGGTAAGCTGTTCTTTGGAGTGGTGCGTTTTTGGGCGGGAGGGGCTCCGAACGGGTAGAATTGGCCGGTTTGTGGCCGTCCGGCGCTCTGTTCACTCGAGGCAGTGAGAGAGGGCGCCTTGGGCTTTTTAACAGGCTGCTGAAAAACTTTCTCTCCCTGAGGGGCTGGGGTAAGGGGTCAATATAAGCTAAGTTACTGATTTGTACCCCCTCATCCTAACCTTCTCCCTCAGGGAGAAGGGACAAAAAACCTTTTTCAACAGCCTGTTAGGGCTGTAACTCTTTATATTAATGTCATGCGGATCGCTTTTGGGGTTGAGTACGACGGCAGCCGGTACTGCGGCTGGCAGTTGCAGAAACAGAAGGTGCCGACCGTCCAGGGGGCGGTGGAGACGGCGTTGTCGAAGGTGGCCGACACGCCGGTACGGGTGCACTGCGCCGGGCGGACGGATACCGGGGTGCACGCTACGGAGCAGGTGATCCACATCGATACCGAGGTGGAGCGGGAGGAGCGTGCCTGGGTGTTCGGCGGCAACGCCAATCTGCCCAAGGATGTCGCGATTCTCTGGATGAAGGCGGTCCCGGACGATTTCCATGCGCGGTTTTCGGCGGTGCGGCGCAGTTACCGCTACGTGATTTTCAACCGCGCGGTGCGCCCCACCTTTCTTCAGCACCGGGTCAGCTGGGCGTGCCGGCCGCTGGATGAGAGCCGGATGGCTGAAGGGGCCCGCCACCTGCTCGGGGAGCACGACTTTTCCTCCTACCGTGCCGTTGCCTGCCAGGCCAAAAGCCCGGTGCGCACGCTGCACCGGCTCGATGTCTCCCGGCAGGGGCGTTTCATCTTTCTGGACCTCGAGGCCAACGGCTTCCTGCATCATATGGTGCGAAATATCGCCGGTGTGCTGATGGCCATCGGCAGCGGTGGACAGGAGCCGGGCTGGACCAAAGAGGTACTGGAGGCGCGGGATCGCACCCTGGGCGGCGTTACCGCACCGCCCCACGGACTCTACCTGACCGGTGTGGGGTATCCCGAGCGTTTTGGTCTGCCGTCGCTTTCGCAGGAAAGCGTGGTCTGGTAATCTGCCGGGTTCCGGGTGTTGTGTTCAAACCGCTAAGGACGCGAAGAGCGCGAAGTAAAAGATAAAGGTTTTTGCCCGACACCGATTCGGTCGGCGTGCAGGCGCAATGATTTGTTTTGAAAGGTATCTTTGTGACCTTGGCGTTCTTTGCGGTAAATCAATCATCCAGGGCTCGGCCATGAGGCGTACCCGCGTCAAGATTTGCGGAATCACCCGCCTCGATGACGCCCGTGTGGCGGTGGAGGCGGGGGCCGATGCCATCGGACTGGTGTTCTATCCGCGCAGTCCGCGGGTGGTGACGGCCGAGCAGGCGGCGGCGATTGTCGCCACGCTGCCGCCCTTTGTGACGGCGGTGGGGCTGTTTGTGGATGCCGATCGCAAGGATATCGATGCGGTGCTGGAGCGGGTGCCGCTGGATCTCCTGCAGTTTCACGGCGGCGAGACGCCGGAGAGCTGCGACTCCTTTGGCCACCGGTATATCAAGGCCGTGAGGATGCGTCCCGGTATCGACCTGCGGGAGATGGCGGAGCGCTATGCATCCGCCGACGGGCTGCTGCTGGATGCCTATCAAAAGGGTGTGCCCGGCGGAACGGGGGAGCGATTCGATTGGGATCGAATCCCCGATGACTTGAATCTGCCCGTGGTGCTGGCTGGTGGGTTGGACCCGGGGAACATTACGGATGCGGTCCGCAGCGTGCGGCCCTTCGCCGTCGATGTCAGCAGTGGCGTCGAGGCAGACAAAGGTATCAAGGATGCGGCGAAGATCGCCGCGTTCATGCGAGGAGTACGGCGTGCAGAGATCGACTGAAAACGATTCCACGAAGCTGCCCGACGAGCGGGGCCATTTCGGCCCGTACGGCGGCCGTTTCGTATCCGAGACCCTGATGGGGCCCCTCGAGGAGCTCCGCGAGGCCTACGAGCGCTATATCAAGGATCCCGAGTTCCAGGCCGAACTGGACGAGGACCTGCAGCAGTTCGTCGGCAGGCCTACGCCGCTCTATTTTGCCGAGCGCTGGACCCGCAAGCTGGGCGGTGCGCGGATCTATCTGAAGCGTGAAGACCTGAACCATACCGGCGCCCACAAGGTGAACAACACCATTGGCCAGGCACTGCTCGCCAAGCGCATGGGCAAGACCCGCATCATCGCCGAAACCGGGGCGGGGCAGCACGGCGTTGCCACCGCGACGGTGGCCGCCCGGCTGGGTTTGGAGTGTGTGGTCTACATGGGCTCCGAGGACGTCAAGCGCCAGGCCATCAATGTTTATCGCATGCGCCTGCTGGGCGCGAGAGTGGTGGCGGTGGAGTCCGGCTCGAAGACGCTGAAGGATGCTCTCAACGAGGCGATGCGTGACTGGGTCACCAACATCGACGACACCTTCTACATCATCGGCACCGTAGCGGGGCCGCACCCCTATCCTGCCATGGTGCGCGACTTCCAGGCGATCATCGGCCGCGAGGCCCGTGAGCAGATCCAGGCGCAGGAGGGACGGCTTCCCGATGCGCTGGTGGC
The DNA here is from genome assembly GCF_900102855.1 of Thiohalomonas denitrificans. Classification (NCBI taxonomy): domain Bacteria; kingdom Pseudomonadati; phylum Pseudomonadota; class Gammaproteobacteria; order Thiohalomonadales; family Thiohalomonadaceae; genus Thiohalomonas; species Thiohalomonas denitrificans. The sequence continues at coordinate 241,854 of NZ_FMWD01000007.1, read as the reverse complement.
CTGCGTGGGCGGCGGTTCCAACGCCATCGGCCTGTTCTATCCGTTTATTGATGATGCTTCCGTGGCCATGTACGGCGTCGAGGCCGCCGGTGACGGTCTGGATACCGGTCGCCATGCCGCTCCGCTCTGCGCGGGCCGTCCCGGCGTGCTGCACGGCAACCGCACCTACCTGATGGAGGACGCGGACGGGCAGATCATCGAAACCCACTCGGTTTCGGCGGGGCTGGACTATCCGGGCGTCGGTCCGGAGCACGCCTGGCTCAAGGATTCCGGTCGCGCCAACTACGTCGCGATCACCGATGACGAAGCCCTGGCCGCTTTTCATGAATTGACGCTTACCGAAGGCATCATGCCGGCGCTGGAGTCGAGTCATGCCCTGGCCTATGCCATGAAGCTCGCCCCCGAACTCGGCCCCGACAAGGTCATCATCGTGAATCTCTCCGGGCGTGGCGACAAGGATATCCATACGGTCGCGGAGCGGGAGGGGATAGTGGTATGAAGTATACGACATACAAATTTCGCGAGAGCCAGGGAGGGCGGAAGCGATGAGTCGAATCGCCACCCGTTTCGCCGCTCTTCGTGAGGCCGGCCGCAAGGCGCTGATCCCGTTCGTCACCGCCGGTGATCCGAATCCCGAAGTCACCGTTCCGCTGATGCACGCCATGGTGAAAGGCGGGGCGGACATCATCGAACTGGGCGTGCCGTTTTCCGATCCGATGGCCGATGGCCCGGTTATCCAGCGCGCCAGCGAGCGTGCCCTCACGCACCACGTCAATCTGAAGGCGGTGTTCGACATGGTGCGCCGTTTCCGTGAGGACGACGCCGAGACCCCTGTGGTGCTGATGGGGTATCTGAATCCCATCGAGGTGATGGGTTATGAGGTCTTTGCCGAAGCAGCGGCCGCTGCCGGTGTGGATGGCGTATTGACGGTCGACCTGCCCCCCGAAGAGGCGGATGATTTTGTCGCTGCCGCCCGCCGGTTCGATCTCGATCCGATTTATCTGGTGGCACCCAATACCGGTGATGCCCGCATCGATCGCGTCGCCCATGTGGCCAGCGGGTTCATCTATTACGTCTCGGTAAAGGGCATCACCGGTGCGGCGAATCTCGATGCTGCAGCGGTCTCCGACAAATTGGCCGCCATCCGCGCCCACACGGATCTGCCGGTGGGTGTGGGGTTCGGCATCAAGGATGGCGCCACGGCGGCCCAAGTGGCCAAAGTCGCCGACGCGGTTATTGTTGGCAGCGCGCTGGTCGGTCGCATCGAGGCATTGGCGGATACACCGGAGCGTATTCCGGAAGCGCTTGGTGGCTTTCTCGCTGAATTGCGCGGCGCGATGGATGACGCGACCAAAAAATGAACCACAGAGGTCACAGAGGTTTATTGCGTACGCATGTTGCGAAGCCAAGGGTTGAATTCGACCTGGGTTTTTCTCGATGAACTCTCGGCAACTGCTCCATGCGTTGCTCTACCTCCTGCATCCATGCAGTCGCGTGTGCTCTGTGGCTAAATCGAAAACCATTCTCGCTGAGCGAGCGAGGGAAAAATAAATGAGTTGGCTAAAAAAATTCCTACCCTCCCAGATTCGCACCGAAGGTGGGACGAAACGAAAGAGCGTACCCGAAGGTTTGTGGGCCAAATGTCCGGGCTGCAAGTCCGTCCTTTACCGGGCCGAGCTGGAACGCAACCTGGATGTCTGTCCCAAGTGTGGTCACCACATGCGCATCGGAGCACGACGACGGCTTGAGGCGTTTCTGGACGAAGAGCCCCGGGTGGAGATTGGCGATGACCTTCATCCGGTCGATGCGCTTCGGTTCCGTGATAGCAAGAAGTACAAGGATCGGCTCTCCCAGGCACAAAAGAACACTGGTGAAACCGACGCCCTGGTGGCGATGATGGGACAGGTGAACACGATTCCCCTGGTTGCCGTGGCCTTCGAGTTCAAGTTCATGGGTGGCTCCATGGGCTCGGTGGTTGGCGAACGGTTCGTCCGGGCGGTCGATGCCTGTCTGGAGAATGAACTTCCGCTGGTCTGTTTTTCGGCCAGTGGCGGCGCCCGCATGCAGGAGGCGCTTTTCTCACTGATGCAGATGGCCAAGACCTCTGCCGCGTTGGCCCGAATGAGCAAACGGGGCCTCCCCTTCGTTTCGGTCATGACCGATCCGACCATGGGCGGGGTTTCCGCCAGCCTTGCCATGCTGGGGGATGTGAATATCGGTGAACCGGGCGCCTTGATCGGCTTTGCCGGTCCTCGCGTCATCGAACAGACCGTGCGGGAAACCCTGCCCGAAGGCTTCCAGCGGAGTGAATTTCTGCTCGAACACGGTGCCCTGGACCTGATTGTCGATCGCCGTGAAATGCGCGAGAAGATTTCCTCCATGCTCGCGATGTTTACCGACCAGCCGACGCCATTGAAGGCACTGACAGCGAATAACCACTGAGAACACAAAGGTTGTTTACGCGTCGGCTTGGCAGTAGGAGCCTGTCCGAGAATAGCGCTCGTTTCGAGCACTATCCGCCGCTGCGGGGTCCCGAATCAACGACGAACTTCCCCCTTGTCATTGCGAGGAGCCCCAGCGACGAAGTAATCTCCTGCTCCCAAAACCCCAGATTGCCGCGTCGCTGGGGCTCCTCGCAATGACAGTTTACCGGTTCGTCACTGATTCGGATTGCGGAGTGGCGGGTAGTGCTCGCAATGACAGCGGAGAGGGAACTTCAAGAGGCCAATCAGGCTTGGGCGCAGCAGGTCAGTTATTCTCGGACAGGCTCCTGGTGCCGGGTAGGCCTCCATGTTTCCGGTACTCCTATGGAACCGGAATCGAGGAATTCGGGGGTTACGTGTATTGATTTTGCCAGTGGACACTTTTTTTCCCAATCGTCTCTGTGATCCTCTGTGATGAGCCGCTCCGCACGTTTTTCCTCCCTCGATGACTGGCTGGCCTGGCAGGAGACGCTGCATCCGGCCAAGATCGAGCTGGGTCTGGAGCGCCTGGGCAGGGTCCTTGCCCGCATGGGTCGGCAAAGGGCACCATTTCCTGTCATCACCGTCGCGGGCACCAATGGCAAGGGCTCGAGCGTGGCTATGCTGGAGGCCATTCTTCGTGCCGCCGGTTACCGGGTCGGCACCTATACCTCGCCGCACCTGCTTCGCTATACCGAACGCATTCGCATCGATGGCCGCGAAATCGATGAGCCTGCTCTGTGCGATGCCTTCGAAACCGTCGACAAGGCCCGCGGCGACATCTCCCTGACCTACTTTGAATTCGGGACACTGGCTGCCTTCGATCTGTTTTTTCGCTCCGACCTCGACGTCGCCGTGCTCGAGGTGGGAATGGGGGGGCGTCTGGATGCGGTGAATGCCTGGGATCCGGACGTGGCACTGGTCACCGCAGTGGATGTGGACCATGCGGCCTGGTTGGGCAGTGATCGTGAGACCATCGGCCGGGAAAAGGCCGGTATCTTCCGCGCCGGACGACCAGCTGTCTGCAGTGATCCGCAGCCACCGTACTCTCTCATCGAGTTCGCCCGGGAGGTCGGGGCGCCGCTCTATCGTGCAGGTGATGATTACCGTTACCGGGACCACGGCGGGAACTGGTCGTGGACAGCTGCAGGGCGACGGCGGGAAGCGCTGCCGTGGCCGATCATGCGTGGTGTGTCCCAGCTTCAGAATGCGGCAGGTGTTCTGATGGCCCTGGATTGTGTTAGTGATCGGTTGCCGGTGGACCAGAGGGCGGTGCGCGAGGGGCTGCTGAGTGCCCGTGTCCGGGGCCGGTTTGAAGTGCTACCGGGTGACGTGCCGGAGATCCTGGATGTGGCGCACAATCCTCAGGCTGCCGAGGAGCTCGCTCGAAATCTGGTGCGGCTGCCTGCGCCCGGGCGTACGCTGGCCGTGTTCGCCGTATTGGCCGACAAGGATATTGCCGGCATCGTACGGCCGCTTGCGGCGTGTATCGACCATTGGTTCGTGGCCGGTCTGGGAGGGGCGCGCCCGACGGTTGCAGGGGAAACCGCCCGTCAACTGGAGGCGGCAGGCATCCGCTCCGTAGAGTGTGGGTCTTCGGTCCCATCACTTCTGATCGAGGCGCGTCGCCGCGCCGAACCGGGGGACCGGATTGTGGTTTTCGGTTCTTTCAATACGGTGGCAGAAGCTTTGGCCGAATCCGTATAATGGCCTCTAACCGGTTTTGCTCAAACAAGGTGGTGTTTTGAATCCACGAATCAAACAGCGACTGGTCGGTGCGGTCGTCCTGGTAGCTTTGGCGGTGATTTTTGTGCCAATGCTTCTGGATGGTGACGACTCCAGCATGCCCGCCTTCGGCAGCAATATCCCGCCTAAATCCGGTTATCAGTTCGAGTCGCTCGATATTCCACCCCGTCAGCCGATATCGATGGAGCCGAAAGCGGCAGTGGTTGAGAAAGAGGATGCAGCCCCGATTCTGACCGGGCCCGTGGCCGAAGTGGAACCGGAACCTCCGTTGGCTGCCGAAGAAGGGGAAGCGAAGACGGAACCGGAGCCGGAGCCGGAACCGGGAGAGGTAAAGGCCTGGGCCGTTCAAGTGGGCAGTTTCTCGAACTCGGAAAATGCTCTTCGGCTGCGTGATCGCCTTCGTGGCGAAGATTTTGACGCGTTTGTCGAACAGGTGAAGAGCAGCGGAGAAGCCATTTACCGGGTGCGGGTCGGTCCCGAGGCGAGTCGCGAGCGGGCTGAATCCCTCATGGAGCGGGTGAAAGCCAAACAGCCCGACTTGCCGGCTCTGGTGATGGGCCATCCATGAGCTTTCGCTCCATCACTCTGGTAAAATCCCCGCTTTTTCGGGACAAGGGCGTTGTGAAAGGCGAAGCGGACAGGTCAGAGGCGCATCGATGACCCGGGACAGGGCACCACAATGAGCATGAATTGGGCCGATTACAGCATTCTCGCTATCATTGCGCTGTCGCTTCTGATCAGTCTTGTGCGAGGCTTCACCAAGGAGGCTCTGTCACTGGCAGGCTGGTTGGTTGCCTTCTGGGTGGCGCTGACCTTTGCGAACAATCTGGAACCACTTTTGCAGCCTTATATCGAAGTGCCGTCGGTAAGGCTGTCCGTGGCGTTTGCCGTGCTGTTCCTGGTTACGCTGCTATTGGCGACGCTGGTGAATTTCATGGCGGTTCAGCTGGTACGCAAGACCGGGCTTTCCGGTACGGACCGATTTATCGGGGCCTTTTTCGGCATCGCACGTGGCGTAGTCGTCGTGCTCGCTCTGGTGATTTTGGCGGGGCTCACCGCACTGCCGGAAGATCCCTGGTGGAGCGCGTCGCTCCTGATCCCTTACTTCCAGGAGACGGCCATCTGGGTTCGGTATTATTTGCCGGATGAACTGGCCAACTCCATCCATTATTGAACCGTTCCTTCAGCTTGCGAGCGGAGCGGCTCACAGAGGTGACTTCAAGGCATGTGTGGAATCATCGGCATTGTCGGTAAATCGCCGGTCAATCAGGGCCTGTACGACGGCCTGACGGTGCTTCAACATCGCGGTCAGGATGCTGCAGGCATCATGACCAGTGACGGCGATCGGTTGCATCTGCGAAAGGATAACGGCCTGGTTCGCGACGTCTTTCACACGCGGCATATGCTGCGCCTGAAAGGCAACATGGGCATCGGCCATGTTCGCTACCCGACCGCGGGCTGCTCCAGCTCCGCCGAATCGCAACCGTTTTATGTCAATTCGCCCTACGGCATCTCGCTGGCCCACAACGGCAACCTCACCAACGCCGATACTCTCAAGGGCGACATGTTTCGGGAGGACCTGCGCCACATCAATACCAACTCCGATTCCGAGATCCTGCTCAACGTCTTTGCCCACGAGCTACAGCGCCAGGGCAAGCTGCGGATCGACGAGGGAGATGTGTTCGAGGCCGTTACCCGTGTTCACAAACGGGTACGCGGAGCCTACGCAGCCGTGGCCATGATCATCGGCTACGGTATTGTCGCGTTCCGGGATAAGCACGGCATACGGCCGCTGGCCATCGGCCGGCGGGAAACGCCGCAGGGGACCGAGTGGACAGTGGCCTCGGAAACCGTGGCCGTGGACGCACTCGGTTTTGAACGCGTTCGCGATCTGGAGCCGGGCGAGGCGGTCTTCATCGACGTGGACGGGAATTTCCATTCGCGTCAGTGTGCGGAGGGATCGGTTTATAGCCCCTGCATCTTCGAGTACGTCTATTTTGCCCGTCCCGACTCCATCATCGATGGCATCTCCGTTTACAAGGCGCGGCTTCGCATGGGAGAGCGGCTGGCCCGCAAGATTCTGCGCGAGTGGCCGCAGCATGACATCGATGTGGTGATTCCGATCCCCGATACCAGCCGTACCTCGGCGCTGCAGCTTTCCTACGAGCTTGGGGTGCTGTACCGGGAAGGGTTTATCAAGAACCGTTATATCGGCCGCACCTTTATCATGCCGGGCCAGAAGCAGCGCAAGAAATCGGTGCGTCAGAAGCTCAATGCAATCGGTCTGGAGTTCAGGGGCAAAAACGTGCTGCTGGTGGATGACTCCATCGTGCGGGGGACCACCTCCAAGCAGATCATCCAGATGGCCCGCGATGCGGGTGCCAACAAGGTCTACTTTGCATCCGCAGCACCGCCGGTGCGTTATCCGAACGTGTACGGCATCGATATGCCTACCACCGCCGAGTTGATCGGGCATGGCCGCGACGACAAGCAGATCGCCGAGGCCATTGGTGCCGACTGGCTGATTTATCAGGACCTGGATGATCTGATCAGTGCGGTGTTGTACAAGGATAATAAAAAGGTTCGCCAGTTCGATACTTCGGTGTTCAGCGGTGAATACCCTACCGGGGACGTGACTCCCGAATATCTGAAGCAGCTGGAGCAGTGTCGTTCCGACGGCGCCAAGGAGACGCGGGACCTTGAAGAGGGTGTAACCATCGATCTGCACAACTCGGAGTAGGGCATTGCCGGGTTGACACCTACGGGTCGCTTCCCTAATCTGCAAAAAGCGCCGATTTGAGCATCAGCTTGCGGGCGCTATAGAAATGCGGCTAAAGCGAGGCGCGAGAAGACCTGCTTTAGCACACCGGCTGAGCAGGTTTTTTTGTGCCCGCCCGCCAAGAACAGCAAAACCACATAACCACAGAGAACACGGAGAGCGCTCGGTTGGCTTCTGTATATTGTTCAGAGCAGGGACTGGTCACAGGTAGTATTTTTCCTCTGTGTTCTCCGTGGTCGATAAATCGAAGGGTCGAAGCATGACGGATTGGGATGAATACGGTTTTGAGACCCGCGCGGTGCGTGCCGGTCAGGTGCGGACTCTGGAAGGGGAGCAGAGCGAAGCGATCTTTGCCACTTCCAGCTTCACTTTTGATACGGCGGCCCAGGCTGCGGCACGTTTTTCCGGCCAGGAGTCCGGCAACATTTATTCCCGCTTTACGAACCCTACGGTGCGAACCTTCGAAGAACGGTTGGCGGCACTGGAGGGTGGGGAGCGCTGCGTTGCCACCGGCTCGGGAATGTCGGCCATTCTCTCTACCTGCATGGGTCTGCTGAAGTCGGGTGATCATATCGTTGCCTCCACGGCCCTGTTCGGCTCCACAGTCAGTCTGTTCGAGAATTACCTGAAGAAGTTCGGGATCGGCATCTCGTATGTGCCACTGACGGATCTCACTGCCTGGCAGGAGGCGATCCGGCCCGAAACCCGGCTGTTGTTCCTGGAGACGCCTTCCAATCCCCTGACCGAAGTGGCCGATGTTGAAGCGCTGGCAGCACTTGCTCACGCCAGCGAATGTAGACTGGTGGTGGACAACTGCTTCTGTACGCCCGCTCTGCAGCGCCCTCTCGAAATGGGCGCCGATATCGTCATCCACTCGGCGACCAAATATATCGATGGTCAGGGACGCTGCATCGGCGGGGCGGTGGTGGGCAGTGATGAGCTGATGGAGCCGGTATTCGGTTTTCTGCGCACGGCGGGGCCTACCATGAGTCCGTTTAATGCCTGGGTGTTTCTCAAGGGGCTGGAGACGCTTTCCCTGCGGATGAAGGCCCACAGTGAAAACGCCCTTTTGCTGGCGCGTTGGCTGGCGAAGCAACCGGCGGTTGCCCGTGTCCATTATCCCGGGTTGGTCGATCATCCCCAGCATGCCCTTGCGGCACGACAACAGAAGGCGTTTGGCGGCATTGTCGCCTTCGAAGTGGCCGGCGGACGTGAGGCGGCCTGGCGGATCATCGACAGTACCCGGATGCTGTCGATTACCGCCAATCTCGGTGATACCAAAACGACCATCACCCATCCGGCTACCACGACCCATGGCCGGCTCAGCGCCGAGCAGCGTGAGTCTGCCGGAATCAACGAGGATCTGATCCGGATTTCGGTCGGTCTGGAAGATGTTACGGATATTCAGGCGGACTTGGCGCGGGGGCTGGAAACGGCCAGGGGTTAGGAAAAAGTTGCAACAGACGCATGGCCGATAGGAGATTCGTCATCCCCGCTCAGGCGGGGATCCATTTTGAGCCATGTTGCTGTTCTCTGGATTCCCGCCTACGCGGGAATGACGGGGGAGGACGGGGAATGACGGGGGAGTGAACAGTTATGAATTTTTTGCATTTCTGCTTGGCGCAACCCGCTGTTCATGTGATCGTTGGCATTCCCGTGGGGAAAGAGAGGGGACGCAATGGACGAAGGCTTTGACCGCAAGGCGCATTGGGAGGAGGTCTATCGTTCCAAATCGGATCGGGAGGTCAGTTGGTTCCAGCCCGACCCGCGGCTTTCTCTGGAATTGATCGCGGCGACGGGCCTCGGGTGCGATGAACCGATCATCGATGTCGGCGGCGGCGCCTCGCGGCTTGTCGATATCCTGCTCTTGAACGGTTATGAGGACCTTTCGGTACTGGATGTGGCTGGTGAAGCGCTGCGCTCCAGCCAGCGGCGTCTCGGCGATCTGCAGACCCGGGTGTCGTGGTTCGAGCAGGATGTCACTTGTTTCGTGCCGCCACGCCGCTTCTCCGTTTGGCACGACCGCGCCGTTTTCCATTTTCTGACCGAGCCAGCCGATCGTGAGGCTTATCGCAGCGTCCTCGGACGGGCCGTCCGCCCCGGGGGACAGGTGATCATTGCGGCATTTGCTCCCGATGGTCCCGAGCGCTGCAGTGGGCTGGAGGTGGTGCGCTACGCTCCTGATACCCTGGCGACCGAGCTTGGGCAGGGTTTTCAGCTTCTGGAGCACCGAACAGAAGAGCACCGGACGCCGGCGGGCAAGATACAGAAGTTCAGCTATTGTAGATTCGTAAAACCCCACTGAGCGGCAAACTTCATGGACGACTTCGGGAGTGAACAGCGCCAACGGCTGCTCGCTGTCTACCGGACCACTATCGATGCGGTAGCGGGTGACCGCGTGGTACGCGATTACCTGGAGAAGGCGCCACCGGCAGCTGCCTGTGTGGTGGTCGCGATCGGCAAGGCTGCGGAGCGAATGATGAAAGGCGCCGCCGATGCCTTGGACGATCGGTTCCAAAAGGGGCTGGTCATTACGAAACATGACCATTTGGGTGCCGCCTGCGACGATCCCCGGGTGGAGTGTTTGAGCGCAGGTCATCCCGTCCCCGATGAAGCCAGTCTCCGTGCCGGGAGACGCTTGCTGGAGTTCCTCGCCGAAGTTCCCCGACGTTCGGAGTTGCTGTTTTTTGTTTCGGGTGGCACGTCCGCTTTAGTCGAAGTGCTTCCGGAAGGTGTGGGACTGGCGGAGCTTGAGCGTGCCACGGGATGGCTCCTGGGATCCGGCAAGGATATTGAAGCCGTGAATCGAGTCCGGAAAGGGCTCTCCTGTATCAAAGCGGGACGGCTTGCCCGCTATCTGGCCGTACGCCATACCCGCAACCTGATGATGTCGGATGTTCCCGGCGATGATCCGATGGTTATCGGTTCGGGGCTGCTGGTACCACATCCGCCCGAGGCACTCGAAATCGATTTCGAGATTCCCGGTTGGCTGGAAGAGCTCCTTGGTCGGGTGCCCAAGGCACCGAATCCCGCCGACCCCTGTTTCGCCCCCCTGGAAACCCGGGTGTTGATTGGTAATCGCAACGCCTGCGAAGCGGCCGCGGCCGAGGCAGCACGTGCAGGATTGGAAAGCCGGGTGGATGAGCGGGTATTTACGGGCGATGCCCTGGAGATGGGCCGCCGTTTCGGCAAACAGTTGACCGGGGCCGAACCGGGGCTCTATATCTGGGGGGGCGAAAGCACGGTCGAACTTCCCGATGATCCGGGCCGCGGCGGCCGCAATCAGGCACTGGCGTTGGCCGCGGCCACCGAACTTGCCGGTCGGAATGACGTTTTTCTGCTCGCGGCCGGAACCGACGGAACGGATGGTCCCACCAATGATGCTGGCGCCCTGGTCGATGGCGGCACCGTGCAGCGTGGTCAGGAGGAGGGGTTCGACCCCGACGAAGCCCTCCGACGCGCCGATTCGGGGTCCTTCCTCGAGGCCAGCGGTGACCTCATCCATACCGGTCCTACCGGAACCAATGTCATGGACCTGGTACTTGGTCTGAAGGTCTGAACTCCCGCTTGGCGGGCCGTGCCCGTCACTTGGCGCCTGCCGACGGCCACAGGGCAACCGCATACTTTGAAGCGAGCGATATAAGGACACTTCTACGTCATTGCGAGCCGTACCCCCTGGTTCGCAGCTCCGAATCAGTGACTAACGTTTAGCTGTCATTGCGAGGAGCCTCAGCGACGCGGCAATCCCGGGGTTGGCAGTAGAGATTACTTCGTCGCTTGGGCTCCTCGTAATGACAGCGGGGGCAAGTTCTTCAGGAGGAGCCCCGGCGACGCGGCAATCTGGTACTTGGCACTTCGAGATAGCTTCGTCGCTGAGGCTCTTCGCTATGACAAGAGGGAAGTTCGTCACTGGTTCGGCGGCGCGCAGCGACGGGTACGGCTCGTAATGACAGCAGGGACAAGGGGCCACGGAGCAGGTGGTGCTCGTTTCAAAATAGGCGGTGCCCTTTGACGGCCATGACCGCCCTGTAGCGTTCCAGCGTTCTTGGTAGACTCCACCTTATGAGTGAGACACTGTTCACCGCGGCAAAGGCCTGCCTTGATGCCTGCGAGGCCGATGAAAAAGTTGCCTGCACCCAAGCGGCAGTCGAGGCATGGCGGGCGGGTGAATTGGCCGGGGATGAGAAGAGCGTACCCGAGCCCGTTGGACAGCCGGGCCGGCCTTTGGCCCTGAAGCTGGTTTCGCCCCGCGACCTGCCCAAACGCCGGCCCACAACGCCCGAGGGCAGGGCGGTCCTTTTCCACGCCCTGGCCCACATCGAATTCAATGCCATCAATCTCGCCTGGGATGCGGCCTACCGCTTTCGGGGCATGCCCCGGGCGTTCTATGACGACTGGGTTCGGGTGGCCGGCGAGGAGGCGTATCACTTCACCCTGCTACGCGATCATTTACGTGGCTTGGGGCATGTCTATGGAGATTTCCCCGGTCACAACGGGCTGTGGGAGATGGCCGGGAAGACTGCCCATGATCCTCTGATTCGCATGGCGCTTGTCCCCCGTTGTCTGGAAGCCCGGGGGCTGGATGTCACTCCGGGTATCAAGGCCCGGTTGCTGGAGGCGGGGGATGCCGAGGGTGCGGCGCTGCTGGACATTATCCTGCGCGATGAAATCGGCCATGTGGCCATCGGCGATCACTGGTTCCGTTTCCTCTGTGCGGACCGGGACCTGGAGCCGGAATCGACCTTCCGGGCATTGATCGACGAGTATATGAAAAGCCCATTGCAGGGTCCCTTTCACCGGGAGGCGCGCCGCCAGGCGGGCTTTTCCGAAGCAGAGCTTGCCTATCTGGAGGGCTCCGGGTGAATCTTGCGTGAGGAGCACCTTACGATAGGTGCACTCGAAACTCCTTTTCCGCTACGAGTTCCTTTGCCGTTGAAGATCCAGCGTCGCATCAGGCGAACCGCTCCAATTGGCAGCCGTTTTCGTCACAGGTGAGGATCTCGGCGTGATCGCTCCAGTCGCCGAGCACGAAGCGCTCGACCGGGGTTCCGTCGAACTCGCTTTCATGTCGTGCGGGCCGGTGGGTGTGGCCGTGAATGAGGCGCTCGACCCTATGCTCGCGGAAGGCCGCGGAAACCGCCTCGGCATTGACGTCCATGATGGCGCACTCTTTGGTACCGGTTGCCTCCCGGCTTTTTTCCCGTAACTGTCGTGCCACTGCGATACGTTCTTCCGGAGTCCTGTTGAGGAAGTCGCGGATCCAGGCCGGATCGCGCAGCGTGTGCCGCATCGTTTGATAGGCAACATCGTCGGTGCAGAGCGTGTCTCCGTGCAGGAGCAGTGTCGGGGTGCCGGCAATCTTCTGCCGGGTCGGTTCTTGCAGCAATTCGCAACCGGTGGCCTGTTCAAAACCCTCCCCGAGCAGGAAATCCCGATTGCCGGGCATCACCCGCACCGTGGTTCCGGCGTCGGTGAGTTGCTTCAGCTCCGCCAGCACCTGTGCGCAGCCGGGCGGGAGCAGGTCATCACCCAGCCACACCTCGAACAGGTCACCCAGGATATACAGCGTACTCGCCTCCCGGGCCCGCTCCTGCAGAAACCGCGAGAACAGCCCGAGGGTTTCGGGCCGCTCCTCGCTCAGGTGCAGGTCGGAAATGAAGAGCGTCGATGCCATCAGGCGTCAGCGACTTCTTCCACTTTTTCGATGATCACATCGTCGACCGGCACATCCTGGTGGTGCCCCTTGTTGCCGGTTGGGACCTCTTTGATTTTATCGACTACATCCATGCCGTCGACCACCTCACCGAAAACGCAGTAACCCCAGCCCTGTGCGGAGGGTGCGCTGTGGTTGAGGAAGGTATTGTCCTTGAGGTTGATGAAGAACTGGGCCGTTGCCGAGTGGGGATCCATGGTGCGAGCCATGGCGATGGTGCCGCGTTGGTTGGGCAGACCATTATCCGCTTCGTTCTGGATCGGCTCGTGGGTCTTCTTTTCCCTCATGCCCGGCTCCATTCCGCCACCCTGGATCATGAAGCCCTCGATGACCCGGTGAAAAATGGTGCCGTCGTAGAAGCCCTCCCGGGTGTATCGCAGGAAGTTTTCGGTGGTGATCGGCGCCTTTTCCGCATTGAGCTGAAGCGTAATGGTGCCGAAATTGGTGTGCATTTTGATCACGTTTTCGATTCCTCGGTTGTCCGCAGTTCACCGCTGCGCCGCTACGACTGAATTCCAAATTTCCGGCGGCTTTGCAGTGAGTTCGTTTGCGAAAGGTTTTACTTATTGGCTTGCATGGTTGATGCGGCTGACTTTTTCGATGATGACGTTGTCTTCAGGTACATCGCGGTGACCGTTACGAATGGTTGTGGCGCTGTTTTCGATCTGTTTGACCACATCCATGCCCTCGACCACACGTCCGAATACGGTGTAGCCCCAGCCTCGCGGCGTACGGCCGGTGAAATCCAGGGGACGATTGTCGGACACGTTGATGAAAAACTGTGAGGTGGCTGAATGGGGATCGCTGGTGCGGGCCATGGCGATGGTACCGGTCTCGTTGCTCAAACCGTTGTCGGCTTCGTTGACCACGGGCGCTCGGGTTGGCTTGCGCTGCATATCGGGGGTGAAGCCACCACCCTGGATCATGAAGCCCTGAATCACCCGATGAAAGATGGTGCCGTCAAAAAAGCCGTCTTCCGCATAGCGCAGGAAGTTTTCCACTGTTTCGGGTGCCTTTTCGGGATACAGCTCCAGTACGATTTTCCCCTTGCTGGTCTCCATCTCGACCCGTGACTGGGTATCGGCAGCCGCGCTGGCTGTGGACAGGAAGGCGCATAGCAGTAAACCGGTTAGCAGTCGCTTCATTGAAGCCATCCTCGCTGTGAACGAAAACGCCCATCATATCGGCTGCGGGGAGCGGGATAAAGGCGGCTTTCGGGAGTCTGGCTAACCGCAAGCTTTTAAGCGAGCTCCACCCGCCGCTCCGTGACCCCGAACAGTGGTGAATGTCCATCGATTGCGAGCCGTACCCGCCGCTGCGCGGCTCCGAATCAATGACGAATTCTTAGCCGTCATTGCGAGGAGCCCCAGCGATGCGGCAATCTAGGGTATTGGGAGCAGGAGATTACTTCGTCGCTTAGGCTCCTCGTAATGACACGGGGGCAAGTTCTTCAGGAGGAGCCCCGGCGACGCGGCAATCCTGGGGTTGGGAGCAGGAGATTACTTCGTCGCGGGGCTCCTCGTAAGCACCAGGCGCTAAAAACACACATGTGCACCGCAGAGGCAGGAGTGTGCAGAGATTCGCCGAGGAGCTCAAGCAGGAGGACGCGCCCCCGCGGGCGTCAGGCCGCTATTGGTGATGATTCCTTGATTCGGCTACCATTCGCGGCTATGCCCGGAGTCACCCGAAAATCCGTTTCGTGCCCGGTTTGCACCGGACCGGCGTGTGGGGAAGCGGTGTGTGTAGGTGTAGTCGGTAGTCAACCCATCAGGAATCAATAATGGCGTATCAGCACGAACTCAAGGTCCACAACAATCTCACCCGCAAGAAGGAGCTGTTCGTTCCCATCGACCCCGAGCGGGTGAGAATGTACGTCTGCGGCATGACGGTGTATGACTACTGCCATATCGGACACGCCCGCGTGCTGGTGGTGTTCGATGTGATTAACCGCTATCTCCGGCACCTTTATGGTGAAGAGCAGGTGACCTACGTACGCAACATCACCGACATCGACGACAAGATCATCGCCCGGGCCAATGAAAACGGCGAGGATATCAGTGCGCTGACCGAACGCTTCATCGGGTTCATGCACGAGGACGCGAAGGCGCTCGGGGTCGAAGAACCCGATGAGGAGCCGCGTGCCACCCTCTACATGTCCCAGATCATCGACATGATCGGGACGCTGATCGAAAAGGATCATGCCTACCCGGCGGATAACGGCGATGTCTACTACGACGTCTCCAGTTTCGAGGGATACGGCCGGCTGTCGGGAAAGAACCCCGATGATCTGCGTGCCGGATCACGCGTGGAGGTCGGGGAGGCGAAGCGGGACCCGCTCGATTTTGTGCTCTGGAAGGCCGCCAAACCGGACGAGCCGGCCTGGAATTCGCCCTGGGGCAAGGGCCGGCCGGGTTGGCACATCGAGTGTTCGGCCATGTCGACCCATAGCCTGGGTGAACATTTCGACATCCATGGCGGCGGACTGGATCTGCAATTTCCCCACCACGAAAACGAGATAGCCCAGTCCGAGGGCGCCTGCGGCTGTAAATTCGTGAATTACTGGCTACACAACGGGTTTGTGCGCATCGATGACGAGAAGATGTCCAAGTCCCTGGGCAATTTCTTTACCATCCGCGAAGTGCTCAAGCAGTACGACCCGGAGGTGGTGCGCTATTTCATCCTCACCAGCCACTACCGCAGTCCTCTCAATTATTCGGACCAGCATCTGGAGAGTGCCAAGGCTGCGCTCACCACGCTCTACAACGCACTGAAGGGGCTCGATTTGCCACCCTTGGAAGCGGGGGAACCGGATGGCCATGCCGAACGCTTCTATGCGGCCATGGATGATGATTTCGGGACCTCAGAGGCGCTGGCGGTGCTGTTCGAACTGGCCCACGAGATGAACCGTTGCCGTGATTCGGAGCCGGAGCGGGCCGGTCGGTACGGTGCGCTGCTCAAGTCCCTGGCGGGTCTGCTCGGACTCTTGCAGCGGGACCCGCAGGCGTTTCTCCAGGGCGGTGCCGCAGCCGGCGGGCCCTCGGATGAGGAGATCGACAAGCTCATCGAGGAGCGCATCCTGGCGCGCCAGAACCGGGACTTTGCCACCGCCGATCGCATTCGCGATGAACTCCAGGCGCAAGGGATTGTGCTCGAAGATTCGCCCGGGGGGACCACCTGGCGCCGGGAGTAAAATGCATGGCCAGCCGGACCCCCTGCTGGGCAGGCCCGAATCAATGAAGAGCTGGTAACCACGGGGTACACGGGGACCACGGGGTAAAACAGGTTGTACCGTGCGCCCCGTGTTCCCCGTGGTTCAGAGTAATCACCTGGTAGGGTGGATAAGCGAAAGCGCATCCACCAAGCGACTCGAGAGAACGCGGACGTCATTGCGAGCCGTACCCCCTGCTGTACACGCCCGAGTCAATGAACGGGTAACCACCGAGTACAACAAGTTGGTCGGCTTTTTCCCCGTGTGCCCCGTGTACCCCGTGGTTCGAAATTCAATGGTTCATTAATCAGGAGGCGTAAACGGCCCTGCCATTGGGCCAATGGCCCGGAACGCGGTTCCTGCCACTGCTTCCGGAAGCAGTAACGAGTTCGGTCGAGGTGGGGAAGGGCGGCTAATATGAAGACTGAAATCCCTTATTCGTCCGGAGGTCATGATGTCCGAGCAAGCCCCGAAGCCCGGTTGGCATCGATCGATACAGGAGCGTCACCCCGGCTTCATCGAAGCCGTCGAGGAGTTGGGAGCTGCGGTGCGCAAGGCGGGTCCGCTGGATGACAAGGTGGCGCACCTGGTGCAGTTGAGTGCCGCTGCAGCCTTGCGCTCTGAAGGTGCTGTCCATAGCCATGCCCGGCGCGCGCTGGAGTCCGGGGCCACTCCGGACGAGGTGCGGCATGCCATCATTCTCGTCACCAGCACGATTGGTTTTCCCAACGTGGCCGCGGCCCTCAGCTGGGTCGATGACCTTATCGCCAAACGCCATTGAGCCGCTGACGAGGCTACGACCGCTTGCGGCGCTGTCTGCGTCGGTCAGGAATCCCGGCGCAGGGCAGCGTCGAAGGTGTTCTGGAGCAGAGTGGCGCGGGTCATGGGGCCGACCCCGCCCGGCACCGGTGTAATCCAGCCGGCACGCTCGCTGGCGCTGTCAAATTCCACATCGCCCACCAGCCGCCCGTCTTCCCGACGGTTGATACCCACATCCATGACCATGGCTCCGGGCTTGATCCACTCGCCCTTGATGAATCCGGCGATCCCGACCGCAGCCACCACGATATCGGCAGCGGCCAGGTGGGCCTGCAGGTCGCGTGTCTTGCTGTGACAGACGGTGACGGTACAGCGGGCCATCAGCAGTTCCAGAGCCATTGGGCGTCCGACGATGTTGGAGGCCCCGACCACGACTGCGTTTTTGCCTTCCAGCGGTTCGCCTGTGCGTTCCAGCAGGGTCATCACCCCGCGTGGCGTACAGGGGCGCAGGATGGGTATGCGCAGGGCCAGACGCCCCACATTGCAGGGGTGGAAGCCATCGACATCCTTGCGGGGGTCGATGCGTTCGATCACCGCTTCGGTATCGATATGTGCAGGCAGCGGCAGCTGGACCAGAATGCCGTCTATGGCCGCGTCGCCATTGAGATCGTCGATGAGTGCGAGCAGTTCCTCCTGTGAGGTATCTGCCGGCAGATCGTGAGAGACGGAGTTGAATCCCACCTCGTCGCAATCCTTGCGCTTGTGCGCCACGTAGACCCGGGATGCCGGATCCTCGCCCACCAGGATCACCGCCAGGCCGGGCGCTCGGCCGCCGGCCGCGAGGCGCTCGTCTACCTTCTGTTTCAGTTCACTGCGGATTGCCGCCGCGGTGGCTTTGCCATCGATGATCTGTGCGCTCATTCGCTGCCCCGTTTTGGAACGACCGTGAAAAACGCGTAATTCTCGCATGGGGCCTCACTGACGCCAAGCTGGAAGGGACCCGCTGTTCGGTTCATTCGCGATGGGAATGGGCCGAAGCATTGACGAGGGGTGACATGATGGGTATTATCGCCGGCTTTCCTCGCGCACATAACGGTTCCTGGGTCGTTTCGCGAAATACTCGGGGTATAGCGCAGTCTGGTAGCGCGCCTGCTTTGGGAGCAGGATGTCGGGGGTTCGAATCCCTCTACCCCGACCAGAACGTCCCGAAGTGGGGACAAGAGGCTCGATCAAGGCGCCCGTAGCTCAGCTGGATAGAGCATCGGCCTTCTAAGCCGAGGGTCGCAGGTTCGAGTCCTGCCGGGCGCGCCAAATGCCCGGTAGTACAAAGTACAGTGGTGGACGTAGCTCAGTTGGTAGAGCCCTGGATTGTGACTCCAGTGGTCGGGGGTTCAAGTCCCCTCGTCCACCCCATACAAGAAAGCTTAGGCATCGCCTAAGCTTTTTTTTTGCCTTTCTGCGCCTTCTCAAGATCCACTGTTGTTCTCGGCAATCCCCCGTTTTCTGTCGATGGTAATCTGCTGGAATTCTCGCGGCATATGCCGCGCCTGCCGCGTCATATGCCACACACAGCCGCCTTTTTTTCCGCAATGATAATTCTTATCAAAAGGTTACGTTTGGCATGCCTTCTGCAGGGTCACCACGATTGACCGCACTGGCGGGGTCAATCCTGTTTTACTCGTGTTTTCGGACGGTACGACCATGATGATTTCGGAGTTGTTCGCGAAGGGCGGACCAGTGGTGTGGATCCTGGCCGGCTATTCCCTGGTGGCCTTGACCATCATTGTCGAAAGGTTGATCCACTTTGCGCTGCTTGGCCGTGTCCCTACCGACTTTGGGAAGCAGGCCCGCTCGGCGCTCCATGTGGGTACGCTCGGGAAGCTGACGGCCCGGCACCGCGGCCCGGAAGTGAATGTCATGCGCGCCGTCCTCGAGGCCAGCGGCGAGGGAATCCGTGAATTGAGTCGTGTCGCAGAGCGGGTCGGCTCCCAGGAACTGCAGCGCATGGAACGGGGCTTTCGCACCCTGGCCATACTCGGCAACACCGCACCGCTGCTCGGGCTGTTTGGCACCATCACCGGCATGATCAAGGCCTTCATGGTGATTGAGGCCGCTGGAGGCCGGGTCGACGCACAGGCTCTGGCCGGCGGCATCTGGGAGGCGATGGTCACGACCGGTGTCGGGCTTGCCGTGGCCATTCCCGTCCTGCTCATTCTGCACCTGTTGGAAGGGATGGCCGATCGTCGTGCACAGTCCATGAAGGCCTGCGCTTCCCTCGTACTTGAACGGCTTCCGCATGCCCCGGAGGCGGACGAGGAGGAGGATGCGGTGCACCATCGGGACGGGGGAATCCATGCATTTTGAAGGGCGGCGGCGAGCCACTCAGATGCCCAATCTGACGCCGTTGATCGATGCCGTCTTTCTGCTGCTGGTGTTCTTCATGCTGACCTCGCATTTTGTGCGGGAAGAGGCCCTCAATATCGATCTCCCGGTGGCGGAAAGTGGCGAAGCCACCGGGGAGGATGATCAGCTGGAAGTGATCATCAATGCCCAGGGTCGCTTTCTGATGAATGATCATGTGGTCGACCCCGAGGCGCTGGAAGCTACGCTACGCCGCGCTCTGGAACAGCGTGAGAATCGCGTGGTACGGATTCGCGGAGATCGCGGCGCCGATCTCGGTTCTGCGGTGAAGGTTCTGGATACGGCACGCAAGGCCGGGGCCGAAGCAGTGGACATCGTAACCGAAACGAAATGAGACGGCGCGATGCAGGAATCTGGGTCGGAGCGTTTCTGATCTCTGCCATGGTCCACGGCAGTCTGTTCTTCAATGCCGGTACCCGCCTGGGTACGGAAGAGCCGCTTCCCAGCCAGCAACAGGCGGTGACGCGAGTCAGCTTTCGCTCCGTGGCCTCGCCTCCGCCGGAAGTACCGCCAGAAACGGTTGAAAAGCCGCCGGAGCCGGAACCCGAGCCTCCGAAGCCGGAGCCCAAGCCCGAACCTGAACCAAAGCCGGAGCCCAAGCCCGAACCAAAGCCCAAGCCCGAGCCCAAGCCAGAACCAAAGCCCGAGCCTGAACCGGAGGTTCGTCCCGAGCCGGCCGAAGCCGAGCCGCAGCCGCAACAGCCACCGTCGCCATCACAGCCGACTGCAGAAAAGGCGGTGGAACCGCCCCCGGCGGTGGCCGGGCAGTCAGTGCATGATCCGAAACTCGTCGAACGGGAGAAGAACGAATACTTTGCCCGCCTCATCGCCCGCATTGAAGCGCATAAGCATTATCCCCGCGCGGCTCGCCGCCGGGGGATTCA
This sequence comes from Thiohalomonas denitrificans, assembly GCF_900102855.1. NCBI lineage: Bacteria > Pseudomonadati > Pseudomonadota > Gammaproteobacteria > Thiohalomonadales > Thiohalomonadaceae > Thiohalomonas > Thiohalomonas denitrificans. Next base: position 221,882 of record NZ_FMWD01000007.1, on the reverse strand, counting down.
GGGGGAGGTGGAGGTGACCTTTTCGATCCGGGAGAGAGGTGAGATCCGGGGCCTTCACACGTCCGGCAAAAACAGCGTTCTGCAAGCGGCCGCAGAGGATGCCGTCGAAGCGGCCCTTCCGATGCCCACGCCGCCGGAAACGGTGGCGTTACCGCTCGAGGTCTCTTTCAGGATGACTTTTGCGCTTCGTTAATCGACAGGTCGAGAATGTTCGAGGAGCAGATTTATAATCGGGCTTCCTGGAAGGGGAGGCGCCGATATCGAGAGGTCTGAGCAGCGAGCCGGGCCGCACCCCAAGGCTGCAGGCCTCGGCACAATTTAGGTGAGAGAAAAACCTGTTACCGGAGCGTTCGGTGCGGGTTCGTGATTTTTTTTGACAACCGAGAAGGGAAAAATGATGAAAGTGCTCAAGACACTGATGATTCCTGCATTCCTCTGTCTGTCCGCCGCTGTACAGGCTGCTGGAAATGGGGTGATGGTTGAAGACCCATGGATTCGGGAGGCACCGCCGACTTCCAAGGCCATGGCCGGCTACATGGTGCTCCACAACCATGGTGAAAACGAGCGTGCCCTGGTGGCCGCGCAGAGCCCCGCTTACGACAATGTGATGCTGCACAGAACGATCGTCGAGGACGGGTTGGCCAAGATGGTCCATCAAATGAAAGTGACGATTCCGGCGGGCGGATCGGTTACGTTCGAGCCGAAGGGGTATCACCTGATGCTCATGAAGCCGAAACAGGCGCTGAAGGCGGGCGAAAAAGTGCCGGTAACGCTCGAGTTTGCCAATGGAGAGAAAATGGAATTGATGTACGAGGTCCGTCCCGGCGGCTCCATGGGCGGCATGAGCGGTGAAAAAATGGACCATAGCTCCATGAGCCATTAAATCCCCGTTGCATGAAAAAGGGCGCACCGTGGTGCGCCCTTTTTTGCTGGTGCGGGGGGATAATCCCGCCTCCTGCGTGATCCGATGCCCTAATGGACAGTCGCGATGCGATATCGTCCGGTAGCTTCAGCCAATCGCGTATTTCTTCAGACGATAGAGAAACGTATCGCGGGTGAGACCGACCAGACGGGCGGCCCGGCTGCGATTGCCGCGACTTTTCTCCAGCGCCTGGAGGAGCAGTGACTGCTCCAGCTGGTCGAAACGAATCCCCCCGTCCGGAAGCTCGAAACCGTTAATGCGGGTGGCGGCGGTTGTTTTATGCCGTATTTCGGCGGGAAGGTTATCCACTGTGACCTCACGCCCGCCGAAGAGGATTACCAGGCGTTCGCAGACGTTGCGCAACTCTCTGACGTTGCCGGGCCAATCGTAGGTTTCCATCGCATCGAGGGCTTCAGGCAGGAGGCGCGGCGCCTCTAACCCGTGCTGGTCGGCCAGCTGGCGGGTGAACATCGGCACCAGCCGCAGAGTGTCACCGGTGCGATGGCGAAGGGGTGGAACTTCCAGCGGTATCACGTTGAGCCGGTAATAGAGATCTTCACGGAAGCGGCCTTCCTGAACCAGCGAGTGCAGATCGCGATGAGTGGCAGCGACAATGCGGGTATTGATCTGGCGGCAGTGGGTGCTCCCCACTGCCTGGCATTCGCCGGATTCGAGAAAACGCAACAGCTTGGCCTGGATAGCCAGAGGAAGTTCGCCGATCTCGTCCAGGAACAGGGTCCCGCCTTCGGCTGCCCGCACGCGCCCAACATTTTCGTTGACCGCCCCCGTAAACGCACCTTTGCAATGGCCGAAGAGTTCGGATTCAGCGAGTCCTTCCGGCAAGGCGGCGCAGTTAATGGTCACAAATGGCGCCTCTGCCCGTCGGCTTCGGGCATGGACCGCCCGGGCCAGCAGTTCTTTTCCGGTGCCACTTTCCCCCAGGATCAAGACGGTGACGTCCGTTGCGGCGATCACTTCAGCGGAACGGATCACCGCCTGGAATTCGGGGGCATCGCCCAATAGTTCTTTTTCGAAAGAGCTCATGCCAAATCACTTTTAGTGAACAGAAAGCGAAGGTCCCAATCGGTGCAGCGGTTCTGTGAGAGCAACACTACCGATGGCGAGTGCAATCAGACTTAGACCGGCCACGCGACGAACCGCGGGTCGACGGCTTATACGGCCCAGCCATGCGGTAAGCATACCCGCGCCCATAACAGCAGGTAAAGTGCCCGCCCCGAATGCGGCCATCGCCAGCATGCCCTCGACCGGTCCCTGAGCCGCGACGGTCCAGAGCAGCATGCTGTATACGGTCCCGCACGGAAGCCAGCCCCAAATGGTTCCGTACAGCAGGGCCTGGATGGGAGAACGGACCGGTAGCATCCTGCGCCCGAGTGGCTCGAGGCGCCGCCATAGCGGGATGCCGAGTCGCTCCACCAGTGCGAATTTGGGGACCCCCCCGGCAATATACAAGCCGATACCGGTCATCAGGAGTGCGGCGAGCCCTTGCAGCAGCGCGTGCCCCCGATCGCCGAAAATACCGAGCAGACTGGCCCCAAGTCCGCCGAGTAGGGCGCCGGCTGCGGCATAGCTGAGAATGCGCCCTCCATTGTATGCGGCCAGATAGGTCAGAAGCCGGGGGCGCCGTTCACGCACATCGGCAGGGAGACTGAAGGTGAGCGCACCCATAATGCCTCCGCACATTCCGACACAGTGAAGGGTATTGAACAGGCCGACAATGAATCCGGCAATTAGGGGAAACTCCACGACTTTCCACGCATGCGGCTGAACGACTATGTTATCAAATGAAACTGCAGTGCGACTGCCTTCAATCTCGAAGTTGGGCTTGATCGCTGCCGCCGAATTTGATTAACTAGGCGACCTTCACGGGGCCGTTAGCTCAGTTGGTAGAGCAGCTGACTCTTAATCAGTAGGTCCAAGGTTCGAATCCTTGACGGCCCACCAGATTCGTATTGACCCCTCACGCGAGGGGTCTTTGCTTTTTAGATGCCACTATCCATGCGGTTATGCGCGGAAACGTACGCCCCCTGTCCGTGCACCCCTTTCTCTTTGTATAATCCCCGGAATTTTAGCGAAAGTGGCGGAATTGGTAGACGCGCTGGATTTAGGTTCCAGTGGGGCAACCCGTGGGAGTTCGAGTCTCCCCTTTCGCACCATACATCAGGGTCGGGGTGGTATATCTGCCTCGAACACGTTTTATGTGATTCCCAGGTGAAGTTTTTTCAGTCGGTTTTCACACTATCGAATTGTAGAAATGTCAAGGAGTTAAGATGCAGGTTTCAGTAGAAGCGACTGGCGGACTCGAGCGCCGCATGACCGTTGACATCCCCGAGGAGCAGATTTCCCGGGAGGTCGACAAGCGCCTCCAGCAAATGGCGCGCACCACCCGCATCAAGGGTTTCCGGCCCGGTAAGGTGCCAATGAAAGTGATCAAAACCCGCTACGGCGACCAGGTCCGCCAGGAAGTCCTCGGGGAAGTGGTGCAATCCAGCTTCTATGAAGCCGTGGGCCAGGAGAACCTTCGTCCCGCAGGGCATCCCCGGGTGGAGCCGAAGGAGGGCGACGAAAATCAGGAAGGGTTTGCCTACACGGCCACTTTCGAGGTGATGCCCGAGATCGAGCCTGCCCCCGTGGAAGGTGTCGAGGTCGACAAGGTGACCTCCGAGGTGACCGATGCCGATGTCGAGAAGATGCTGGAAACCCTGCGCAAACAGAACGCCGACTGGGTGAAGGTTGACCGCGAAGCCGGCGACGGTGATCGGGTGGTGATTGACTTCAAGGGCACCATTGATGGTGAGCCCTTCGAGGGTGGGGAGGGCGAGAATGTCCCGGTGACCATTGACAGCGGCCGTATGATTCCCGGTTTCGAGGAAGGGCTGAAGGGTGCGAAGGCGGGTGAGGAGCGCACACTCGATCTTACTTTCCCGGACGACTATGGTTATAAGGAAGTAGCCGGTAAGCCGGCCCAGTTCCAGGTCAAAATCCATGCGGTCGAGCAGCCCAATCTCCCGGAGATCGACGACGAGTTCGCCAAGCGTTTCGGAGTCGAGAGCGCCGAGGCCCTCAAAAAGGAAGTGCGCGACAACATGGAGCGCGAGCTTGAACAAACCCTGAAGGCCCGGGTCAAACAGCAGGTGATGGACAAGCTGGTCGAGCTGAATGACGTAGAGATTCCCAAGGCACTGATTGAAAACGAAAGTCAGGCGCTTCTTGAGCAGATGCGGCAAAACATGCAGGTTCCACAGGGCAAGCAGGGTCCGGACCTATCCCCATCCATGTTCGAGGAGCAGGCCGCCAAGCGTGTGACCCTCGGTCTGATTCTGGCCGAAATCATCAAGCGCAATGAACTCAAGGCGGAACCCGAACAGGTGCGGGCAGCGGTCGAGAAGATTGCGGCCAGTTACGAGAAGCCGGAAGAGGTGCGTAGCTGGTACTTCGGTGATCAGCGTCGTCTCGGCGAGGTGGAGTCGGCAGTGCTTGAAGATCGTGTCGTGGACTGGTTCCTGGAACAGGCGAAAGTCACCGAGGAGTCCAAGGGCTTCGACGAACTCATGAACCCTCAGCAGCAATGAAAAAACTCTAAAGGGACACGAAATAATGACCGATAACAACACCATGAGCCAACAGCATTCGATTTCCAATGTGGGTCTTGTACCCATGGTAGTGGAGCAGACCTCGCGTGGTGAGCGCGCTTACGACATCTATTCCAGGCTGCTCAAGGAACGAGTCATTTTCATGGTGGGGCCGGTCGAGGATTACTCGGCGAACCTGCTGGTAGCCCAGCTGCTGTTCCTGGAGTCTGAAAACCCGGATAAGGACATCCATCTCTACATCAATTCGCCGGGCGGTGCGGTTACCGCCGGGCTTTCGATCTATGACACGATGCAGTTCATTAAACCGGATGTGAGCACCCTGTGCATCGGGCAGGCGGCCAGCATGGGGGCGATCCTTCTTGCCGGCGGCGCTGAGGGCAAGCGCTATGCGTTACCCAACTCCCGCGTGATGATCCATCAGCCTCTGGGTGGCTTCCAGGGCCAGGCTACCGACTTCGAGATCCACGCCAAGGAGATTCTGGACACGCGCGCACGACTCAACGGTATCCTGGCCAAGCACACCAAACAGCCGCTCGAACGCATTCAGGCGGATACCGAGCGCGACAACTTCATGAGCGGTGAGGCGGCCATCGAGTATGGGTTGATTGATAGCGTACTCGAAAATCGCGAAACGACCCTCTCGACGGCGGGTAAATGACCCGGCGCCGGGCGGAAACAATAACATAGTAAGCAGGTCGGGCTTGAAAAATGAGCTCTGACTGTGCATGTTGTAAGACAGATACCCGGCATTCGGATGGGATAGGCTGATGAGCGACGAGAGTAAAAATACGGGCGAAGACAATGGCAAGCTGCTGTACTGCTCTTTTTGTGGAAAGAGCCAGCACGAGGTGCGGAAGCTGATCGCCGGTCCGTCCGTCTTCATCTGCGATGAGTGCGTTGAGCTTTGCAACGACATTATCCGCGAAGAGGTGCAGGAGGACGCTACCGGCACTTCACGGAGCAAACTGCCTACACCGCATGAGATCAATGACAGTCTCGATGAGTACGTGATCGGCCAGAAGCGGGCCAAAAAGGTACTCTCTGTAGCGGTATACAACCACTACAAACGCCTCGAGGCCGGCCTCAAGAAGGACGAGGTCGAGCTGTCCAAGAGCAATATTCTCCTGATTGGTCCCACCGGTAGTGGCAAAACCCTGCTGGCGGAGACCTTGGCGCGGTTGCTGAATGTACCGTTCACCATTGCCGACGCCACCACCCTGACCGAAGCGGGTTATGTCGGTGAGGATGTGGAGAATATTATCCAGAAGTTGCTGCAGAAGTGCGATTACGACGTTGAGAAGGCACAGAACGGCATCGTTTACATCGATGAGATCGACAAGATTTCCCGCAAGTCGGACAACCCCTCGATCACCCGGGATGTCTCCGGCGAGGGTGTACAGCAGGCGCTGCTGAAGCTGATCGAGGGAACTGTCGCATCGGTGCCGCCGCAGGGTGGCCGCAAGCATCCGCAGCAGGAATTCCTCCAGGTGGATACCAGCAGCATGCTGTTCATCTGCGGTGGCGCGTTCGCCGGACTCGACAAGGTGATCCGCGATCGCTCCGAAAAGGGTGGTATCGGCTTTTCCGCCGAGGTGAAAAGCAAGGCCACCGCAAGGAGCGCGAGCGAGGTCATCCAGAGTGTCGAGCCGGAAGACCTGGTCAAATACGGACTGATCCCGGAATTTGTGGGACGCTTGCCGGTCCACGCCACACTTGAGGAGTTGGACGAGGACGCGCTGGTTCAGATCCTCACCGAGCCGAAGAATGCGCTCTCCAAGCAGTACACCAAGCTGTTCGAGATGGAGGGTGTGGAGTTCGAGTTGCGTGAGGATGCACTGATGGCGGTAGCGCGGAAGGCCATGCAGCGCAAGACCGGCGCCCGCGGACTCCGTTCGATCCTCGAGTCGGTGCTGCTGGATATCATGTACGACCTTCCTTCCATGGAAGGGGTCAGCAAGGTTGTCATCGACAATGGCGTGATTTCCGGCGAATCGGAACCGCTTCTTATCTACAAGGGCTCGGAAAAGTCGGCCGCGGCTACCGACTGAGCGGAACGTAATATCCGCAACAGAGTCCAATCAAGGGCCGGCCGGTCAAGCCGGCCCTTTTTTTAACCCCTGATCCTTGCGATCCTTTGGTGAATTGTGAATCCTTTGGATCAGTTGGTGTACTGTTGCATGCTTGGCGGTGCTTTCAGCGAGCCGCTGGCCGGTCAGTTGCAAGGCGCGTTTCGCAGGGAATGGCGCGCCCTTTCCAAGAAACGTAACGCCGCAGATGGCCGGCCAGCGGCTCGCCCGAAGGGAGCCCCCCAAAAACGCCATTACGGCGTTGCAGCGCTTGACAAGGGAACAACCATTGCCTGCGCGCTGCGCCTTGTCCTGACGTTTTTGGGGGGCTCTGAAAGTATCGCCAAGCATGCAACAGTACACTAGTGCCTTGATTCTTCCGTTGGCTGTCCCAAAGTATTCAATAGTGAAGTAACTTACTCAGGTTTAATTGGCACGGCTCCGCTGTAGAGAAACGAGCCGTGACCCTCGAAGAGGTGCCTCAATGACGGACAAGATTTCCGAAGTGACCGACCAGATGCGCTCCATGCCTGTCCTGCCGTTGCGGGATGTGGTGGTCTATCCGCATATGGTGATTCCGCTCTTCGTCGGCCGCGACAAGTCCATCAAAGCCCTTGAGGCGGCCATGGCAGACGATAAGGAAATCCTGCTGGTCGCTCAAAAGAGTGCCGGGGAGGATGACCCGACCCAGGACGATATCTATCGGATCGGTACCGTCTCCAACATTCTGCAGTTGCTGAAACTTCCGGATGGGACTGTGAAAGTGTTGGTCGAAGGTGACCAGCGGGCAAAAATCTCCCATTTCCTGCCCAATGAGGAGTTCTTTACCGCACAGGTGGAGATGCTCGAATCGGAACCGCTGGATGAGCGGGAAGGGGAGGTACTCTCACGATCGGTGCTGAACCAGTTCGATCAGTACGTGAAGCTGAACAAAAAGGTTCCGCCGGAGGTGCTGACTTCCCTGTCGGGGATTGAGGATACCCACCGGCTGGTGGATACCATCGCTGCCCACATGTCGCTGAAGATCGATGAGAAACAGGAGATCCTGGAGATCACCGATCTGCGCGACCGCTTCGAATATCTGCTTGGTGTGATCGAGTCCGAGCTGGATCTGCTTCAGGTAGAAAAGCGCATCCGTGGCCGCGTCAAGCGCCAGATGGAGAAGAGCCAGCGCGAGTACTATCTCAACGAACAGATGAAGGCCATTCAGAAGGAATTGGGTGAGATGGAGGATGCACCCAACGAGATCGAGGACCTGGAAAACAAGATCGAGAAGGCGGGCATGACCAAGGAGGCCAAGGAGAAGGCCACCGCCGAAATGAACAAGCTGAAGATGATGTCGCCCATGTCTGCCGAAGCAACGGTGGTGCGCAACTACATCGATTGGCTGGTGTCGGTGCCCTGGAAGAAGAAGACCCGCGTGCGCCACGACCTGGCCCAGGCCGAAGAGGTGCTGGATGCGGACCATTACGGGCTGGAGAAGGTCAAGGAGCGCATCCTCGAGTATCTGGCTGTTCAGCAGCGTGTCAGGAAGCTCAAGGGCCCGATCCTCTGCCTGGTGGGGCCGCCGGGGGTGGGTAAGACCTCCCTTGGACAGTCCATTGCCCGAGCCACGAACCGCAAATTCCTGCGCATGAGCCTGGGTGGTGTGCGTGACGAGGCGGAGATCCGGGGGCATCGCCGGACCTATATCGGTTCGCTGCCTGGCAAGATTATCCAGAACCTGGCGAAGGCGGAGAGCCGGAACCCGCTGTTTCTACTCGATGAAATCGACAAGATGGCCATGGACTTCCGCGGTGATCCGGCTTCTGCGCTGCTGGAGGTGCTGGACCCCGAGCAGAATCACACGTTCAACGATCACTATCTGGAAGTGGACTATGACCTTTCGGACGTGATGTTCGTCGCAACCTCCAACTCCATGAATATTCCCGGTCCGCTGCTTGACCGAATGGAAGTGATTCGCCTTGCCGGTTATACAGAGGAAGAGAAGCTCAATATCGCCAAGCGCTATCTTGTGCCGAAGGAGCTGAAAGCCAATGGCGTGAAGGAGGATGAACTGGAGATCACCGACGATGGTCTCTACGGTATTATCCGCCATTACACCCGTGAGGCCGGAGTTCGCAACCTGCAGCGGGAGATCGCGAAAGTCTGCCGCAAGGTGGTCAAGGAAATCCAGCTGCAGCCCAAGGAAAAGAAGGTGGTGGTGAACGGGGAAAATCTTAACGATTTTCTCGGGGTGCGCCGCTTCCGTTACGGGCTCGCTGAAGAGGCCGATCGGGTCGGCCAGGTGACCGGTCTGGCATGGACCGAGGTTGGGGGCGAGTTGCTTTCTATCGAGACAGCGGTAATGCCCGGCAAAGGCAAGAATGCCGTCACCGGTCAGTTGGGCGACGTGATGAAGGAGTCGATTCAGGCCGCAATGAGTGTGGTCCGCAGCCGTGCCCGGATGCTCGGTATTGATCCGGATTTCTATGAAAAAAATGACATCCACATCCATGTGCCCGAGGGCGCGATCCCGAAGGATGGCCCATCGGCTGGTGTCGGCATGTGTACCGCTCTGGTGTCGGCGTTGACTGGCATCCCGGTGCGTGCCGATGTCGCTATGACTGGCGAGATCACGCTGCGGGGCGAGGTGCTGCCTATCGGGGGCCTCAAGGAGAAGCTGCTTGCGGCCCATCGCGGTGGGATCAAGACCGTGATTATCCCTGAGGAGAACGAACGCAACCTCGAAGAGGTCCCGGACAACATCAAAGAAAAGCTGGAAATTTGTCCCGCCAACTGGATCGATCAGGTCCTGGATATTGCCTTGGCGCACAAGCCGGAACCTCTCCCTGAAAAGGAAGAGGTGGAACTGGTCGAGCAGAAAGGGAAATCCGGAGACCCGAAAACGGTCCATACGCACTAGGAATCTGCTAAGGAAGGACCATCGGGGCCGCTCATCGCGGCCCCGGCTACAACGGAATCCGTTAACATCGCCTCAAAGGCTGGAAGGGTTGCTTGACACGTCTTGAAGCCAGTTGGTATAAAACTGCGGTGTCGCGTAGCCGCCCAATGGGGAAAATGAGGCGGTGTTTTTTTTTCAGGCGGACTTAATCTCGTTTCATTCCGAGACACCGAACTCAAATAATCACAAGGGGAGAGTTATTCTGTGAATAAATCCGAGTTGATCGATGCGGTTGCCGCTGGTGCCGACATTTCCAAAGCGGCCGCAGGTCGTGCAGTAGACGCCATGTTTGACGCCGTGACTGGTGCCCTCAAAAATGGTGAACAGGTCAATCTGGTCGGTTTTGGCACCTTCCTGGTTCGCGAGCGGGCCGCTCGTACAGGCCGCAATCCGCGCACCGGTGAGTCGATTGAAATCGCAGCATCCAAAATGCCCAGCTTCAAGGCTGGCAAAGCGCTTAAGGATGCAGTAAACTAGCGCGCCTTTGGTCCAGGGTGCTTAGCTCAGCTGGGAGAGCATCGCCCTTACAAGGCGAGGGTCGGGGGTTCGATCCCCTCAGCACCCACCAAAATTTGAGTTCAGGAGTGGTAGTTCAGCTGGTTAGAATACCGGCCTGTCACGCCGGGGGTCGCGGGTTCGAGTCCCGTCCACTCCGCCATCGCAAAAAGGGCGCAACTCAGTTGCGCCCTTTTTTTATGCCGTCCATTATCGGCGTGGAAGGCTGCAGCAAACCAAAAATCTGTCACCCGGAGAACACTCCAGGCCTTCTGCGGTCGAATAGGGCAGATTTCCAGATAACCGGATGCAAATCGGAGTACCGATGCTTGATTTAATTCGCCAGAGGGCGCAAGGGTGGATCGCCTGGGTGATCGTTATACTGATTAGTATTCCGTTTGCGCTATGGGGCGTGAACGAGTATTTCGGTGGGGGCCGCGGAGCTCCTGCGGCAGAGGTGGATGGTGTATCCATCTCCCAGGAGCAGCTGCAGCGCGCCTACTACCAGGAGCGACAGCGGCTGCAGGAGCTGATGGGGGACGAGTTTGATCTCGGCCAGTTCCCCGAGGAGCAGATCAGGCAGCAGGTGCTCCAGAAGCTGATCCGGCAGGAACTGCTAACCCAGGCTGCTGCGGAGAATGGACTTAGAGTGTCCGATGCGCATCTGTCGCAGAGTATCCGCAGTATGGAAGCCTTTCAGGGTGATGCCGGCTTCGATCCGGCCCGCTATCAGCAGCTGCTGTCACAGCAAGGCATGCAACCGGCCTATTTCGAATCCCAGGTCCGGCGTGATCTCGTGACCGAGCAGCTCTATCGCGGCTTTGTCACTACGGATTTCATCACGGAGCGCCAGGTAGACGCCTTTTTGCGCGTGCAGAATCAGCAGCGGCACATTGGTTATCTGCAACTGCCGGCGAACACCTTTTCCGACGAGGTCGTTGTGACCGAGGATGAGATAGCCGCTTACTACCAGGAGAACCCTGGGCAATTCATGGTCCCTGAGCGCGTCAAGGTCGCCTATCTGGAGCTGAATCGGGAAGAGCTGGCGTCCGGGTTCGAGGTCGAAGAATCGGTCCTGCGTGCGCGCTATGAAGCCCACGAGGAAAATTATCGCTCACCCGAACAGCGCCGCGCCCGGCACCTTCTGATTGCGGTGGATTCCGACGCGACCGAAGCTGAGGTGCAGGCCGCTGAGAAGAAGGTGCAGGAGATGGTCACCCGGCTGGAAGAGGGTGCGTCCCTGGCGGAATTGGCAAAAGAGTATTCCGATGATATCGGGTCCGCCAGTGATGGGGGTGATCTCGGGTTCTTTGAACGCGGAGCCATGGTTCCGGCTTTCGAGGAAGCGGTATTCGCCATGCAGGAGGGTGAGGTGAGCGAACCGGTTCGCAGTGAATTCGGCTATCACCTCATCGAGCTTGAGACGGTCCGGGAGAGTGAGGTCGAGCCCTACTCGGCGGTTCGCGACCAGATTCGGGAGGATGTGCGTCGTGAACAGGCCGATGAGTATTTTTATGACTTGGCGGATCGGCTGGCGAATCTGACCTATGAGCAGCCGGACTCGCTTGAGCCGGCGGCGGAAGAGCTGGGCCTCGAAATCAGACAGACTGAAGCCTTCCCTCGTCAAGGGGCTGAAGAGGGGGTGGCTGCCAGCCGTGAGTTTGCCGAAGCGGCCTTCAGTGAAGATGTTCTATCGGGGGGCAATAATAGTCAGACCATCGAATTGGATTCGGGAAGCTTGGTGGTCCTGCGGGTTCGCGAACACTTTCCGGCGACCAAAAAGCCACTCGATGAGGTCGGGGAGGATATCCGCTCACTCCTGCGCGAGCAGCAAATGGCCGCACTGGCGGCTGAAAAAGCTGCCAGCCTGGTTGAGCATATCAATGCAGGCGAGGCGCCCTCCGAGGTAGCTGAGGTGGTGGGCCAGGAGTGGCAGGAGATCGCCGCTCTGGAGCGGGATGCTTCGGAGCCAGACCGCTCAATCATCGCTGCGGCATTTGCCATGCCCCGCCCCGGCGGAGATACGCCGACCGCACGTGCCGTTACGCTCGATTCGGGTGATCAGGCCGTTATCGCCCTGTATGGCGTCGAGTCGGGTCAGACCGAGGTTGGGGAGGCGCAGCGGCAACAGGCCCGGCAGGCACTGCGACAGGCCGCGAGCGAGCATATCTACTCGGGACTGGTTGAGGCTCTGCAGAAGCGCGCAGACATAACAAGACCTCAATAGCCCATTGGCGGGCCTCTTGTGGGCAGGGATGCCCGGATGCCTGTAGGTCGTTCAGGCCGTCATCGGGTTACGACGGGCTGAAGCCTGACCTACATCGCTGGCCACGGGGCCAGCACATCCTTTGTTAGTAATAGTAATCCCCTACCTACACTGCCCCTTCCGGATCCGGTATGCTCCACCGGAGTTCGCGATCGAATAGGGGGATTAATGCGGCTGAAGCTTCACTGGCAGATTCTCATTGCGCTGGGCCTGGCGGTTCCCGCTGGCCTTGCTGCCGGCCAGGAAGCGGCCCTGTTCGGCATAACTTTCTATCAGCTATTCGATTTCGTAGGAACGCTGTTCCTGAATGCGCTGAAGATGCTTATCGTTCCCCTGGTAGTGGCTGCAATCATCACCGGAGTGGCCGGTGTTGGTGGTGCGAAGGGATTGGGCCGTCTCGGGTCAAGGACGGTGATTTACTACTTCAGCACGAGTCTGCTGGCCATTCTGGTGGGGTTGGTGCTTGTCAATCTCTTCGCCCCGGGGGTAGTCAACGGCGATCCGGGGGAGGTTTTCGGCTTCAGCGCTGATACCAGCGAGATTGAGGCGCGTGTCGCGGGACGGGGTATGGGAGACGTTGCCGACGTTTTCCTGCGTATGGTACCCGTGAACGTGGTCGCTGCCGCCGCCGATGGCCAGATGCTGGGGCTGATTTTCTTCAGCCTGCTGTTCGGCTACTTCATGACCCGAATCCAGCAGGACTACGCCGACGCCCAATACAATTTTTGGCAGGGCATTTTCCAGACCATGATGGCTATCACCGACTGGGTCATGAAATTCGCCCCTGTCGGTGTCTTTGCGCTGGTTGCCAAGGTGGTGGCGACCACCGGGCTTGAGGCCGTCGGTCCCCTGGTAGCCTTCTTTTTTACGGTTCTCGGCGCGCTCGCCTTTCATTTCCTGGTCACCATGCCGCTGCTGCTGCTGTTCGTGGCACGAGTCAATCCATTGCGTCATTACCAGGCCATGGCACCGGCACTGCTGACGGCTTTCTCCACCGCCTCTTCCGCGGCGACCCTGCCGTTGACCATGGAGTGTGTCGAAAAGAACGCGGGTGTCTCCAACCGCACCAGTAGCGTTGTTCTGCCGCTGGGGTCGACGGTGAACATGGACGGCACGGCGCTTTATGAGTGTGTGGCCGCCATTTTCATTGCCCAGGCCTATGGGCTCGATCTCTCCTTTGCCCAGCAGTTCACGGTCGTGACTCTTGCACTGCTTACCTCGATTGGAGTCGCCGGGATTCCCGCCGCCAGCCTGGTGGCGATCACCATCATCCTTGCAGCAATCGGTTTGCCTGCCGAGGGAATCGGTTTGATCCTGGCCGTGGATCGGATCCTCGATATGACCCGTACGGCGGTAAACACCTTCGGGGACTCCTGTGGCGCGGTTATCATCGGACGCCTGGAAGGCGAGAAGGGGATACTGCAGGGGGAGTCCGACAAGCCTCGGCGGACCGAAGCAGCGGTGGAAGTTGGTTAACCTGGATTTTTTACCACAGAGAACACAGAGAGTTAAAATTCGAAATTGAGTGGTTTCTCTGTGTTCTCTGTGGTTATTTGTGAAAAACGGCTCCTGATTCTCAGTGCATGCTGTTGAGCTGGCGGGCGATGATGTCGTGGTTAAGCCATAGCACCGGACCGTGCGGGCGCGATGCCTCGTGGAAAATCAGCGGGCCGGTCCCTTCGAGAACCAGCGAACTGAGGTGGTCCGTGATAAGCGCCTTCCGATCCTTGTGCAGCTTGGTGATCTCTTCGGATGTGCCGACCATCACCTCCGCCAGTTCTGCCGTATTGTCCATCGGCCAGGCTTCGAAATTGCGGAATTCGGCGATGGTCGGATCGCTGTTATAGGCTTCGATCTTGTCCAGGATCTCCTCGAGCTGTACTCCCTCCTGGAGCAGCTCCTGGCATATGGACCACTGCTCCTTTGCCCAGACGCCGCCATTCTCGCGCTTGAGCGCCTTGAGTAGCGGGAACAGCGACAGCTCTACGCCAACAAAGATGTCGCTCGAATTGGTGCGGATCTCCGGACAGTTGAATACGGTCGCCTTGACGCCCTGCTGCCACGCCGCCTCAGCGTGGCTCTCGAGGCGCATTTTGGCGTAGCCCTGGGTGTAACTGGTATAGGTTTGCCAGTGGTACTCGCCGTCAATCAGGATTTCGGTGCCGTGGTAGCCATAGGCGGTATAACGTGCTTCGCCGCCGGTCTCCGCCAGACGCTTGCGAATGCGGGTGCTGCCCTCGATCAGATATTCGAAGGTATTGGCGGTCACCTCATCGAAATTCATCAGGATCAGTTTGCCGAGATCGCTGTCGAGGAGGGCCCGCGAGGAGAGAAAACGATCACCACGCCCCTTGTAGATCCGGTTGGCGATGGCCAGGAAGACCTTGGTCTTGGGAATACCCCCTGCCATGGTGTGCGCAAAAAACACATTGGCGCCGTCGGGGATCAATCCGTTCAGTTCCTCCATCACGGTTGCCAGTGACGACCTGAAGCGTTCTGTTCCGACCTCGCGGCAGCGCTCGATATGCGCCCAGTCCAGCTTCGCCTCCTGCCAGTTGGAGAGCTTCAGTTCCGCCAGCAGGTCGGTCGGGGTCGGTGTTCCCTCGGGTGCGTCCAGATCAAACCCGGCCATCAGCGGGACGTTGATAATACGTCCGCCCAAGTTGGCTTCGGCCTCCTTCAGTTCCTCATCGGTGAGCGGGCGCAGTTTGTGATCATCATCCCGGCGTCCGACGGTGATGCCGAGGATGGTCATTCCGGCCTTGCGAGCCTCATCGATGAGACCATTGGCATAGCCACGACCAAACAGTTCCCCGAACAGGACGAAGACATCGCCGGATCGGAAGATATTCTCGGTGGGCATTTCACGAAGTGGCGTAAGTGCGGACATAGGCAATTCAGTCAGTTTTTTGCGTTGTTTTAGAATCCAATCCCTTAGGCTCATCATTCCTGCTTCGGGAGAGGCAAGTGAGGCCGCCCTGGGGCGTCCTGTCCCAATCCATCTTTATATCAAAACGGCATTCTCAAGACACTTATCGAGGTCACAGACCGGCGGTTTTCGGGGCGAATCGGGCCATGGAGCATCGCAAGATGCCGGCAGGTTGGCTCCACGGAACATATGGAGGCCGACCTTGCCTAATGCTTGGAAGCTACAGGGGCTGATTTGGTGATCGCTAGTGAAGTGTGTACGTTGAGCACCTTCCCGGTGCACGGAGTTGGCGAAGCTCCAGGTGATGGGCTGGTTGCTGGCCTCACTGGCGATCAGGGCACGTTTACCCCGCAAGAAGCCCATTGGCAAAACTCCTGTTGTTCTGTTTCTCTATACTGACTATCGTGTTAGCCGGACCGGCAGTGCCGGGCCTTCCCCGCGAAGCCGACAATGATACAACCGATACCGACAAAAAACGAGCGCTTGGAAGTTAGGCGGGCACATCTACACTGGGAATATAAGCGGCTGATGTTTCGTATTTTTTTATTGTTGATCGGTCTTTCACTGGCACTTTCCGGAGTCCCCGTTGCCCACGCGGCGGGTGCCCTGGCGCTCGGCTATGAGCCCAAGTACCAGGAAGGATTCAAGCACTTTGATTACGTCAATCCGGATGCACCCCGGGGAGGGCACCTCACGCTCTCGGCGCTTGGCAATTTCAGTAGCCTCAATCCCTTTTTGCTGCGGGGCACCGGAGCGGCAGGGCTCGATCCGCTGGTATTCGAAACGTTGATGGTCTCCAGTCTGGATGAGCCGTTTAGCCAGTACGGGCTCTTGGCGGAAGATGCAGAGCTGGCTGAGGATGGGCTTTCTGTTACCTATCGTCTCAATCCCGAAGCGCGGTTTTCGGACGGTTCGCCCGTCACGGCTGAGGATGTGAAGTTCTCATTCGATACCCTGAAGAGTTCCCAGGCCCACCCGCAATACCGGATTTACTGGTCTGACATCGAGCGTGCGGTCGTGCTCGGTGAGCGCATCCTGCGTTTCGAATTTGTTCGAGTCAATCCCGAACTCCATATGATTGCCGGCCAGATCCCTATCTTTTCGGAACGCTGGGTGGGCGACCGTTCCTTCGATGAGGTGGTGCTGGACGAGCCCGTGGCCAGCGGTCCCTATCGAGTGGAGAGCTATGATCTGGGAAAAAGTATCACTTACCGGCGAAATCCCGATTACTGGGCGGATAATCTCAGCGTGCGGCGCGGCATGTTCAATTTCGAGCGGGTCACGTTCCGGTACTATCGAGATAGCACGGTGCAGCTGGAGGCCTTCAAGGCGGGCGAGTTCGATTTCAACCTGGTGAACAACTCCAAACAGTGGGCTCGGGACTACGTCGGGTCCAAGTTTGAAAACGGTCCCATTCAAAAGACCACTTTCGAACACCAGAATAATGCCGGAATGCAGGGTTTTGCGTTCAACCTGCGCCGTTCGATTTTTCAGGACAAACGCGTTCGTCGGGCCATTACGCTCGCTTTCGACTTTGAATGGGCCAATCGCAACCTGTTCTACGACCAGTATGAACGTTGCGACAGTTACTTCAGCAACTCCGAACTCGCGGCGACGGGAGTGCCGAGCGGGGATGAACTGGCACTGCTGGAGCCGTATCGCGACCAGCTTTCTCCGGAGGTTTTTGCCGGAGAGTGGGAACCACCGAGCGTGGAACCACATGGACTGCGGCAGAATCTGATCGAGGCACAGCGCCTGCTCAACGAGGCCGGCTGGCATTACCGCGACGGGGCCCTGCGCAATGCCGACGGCCGACCGTTCCGCATCGAGTTCATGCTGTTCCAGAAAGGTTTCCTGCGTATTGCCGCGCCGTTTGCCCGAAACCTGGCAAAACTCGGCATCGAAATGAGATACCGCACCGTTGACGCCGCACTGTATGAGCGTCGCGCCAAGAGCTTCGATTTCGATATGATGGTGGCTTCCTTTGGCCAGTCGCAATCGCCGGGCAACGAGCTGATTGGGACTTTTCACTCCCAGTCGGCCGACCAGGAAGGCTCCCGTAACCTCATGGGGATTCAGGACCCGGTGGTGGATGCCTTGGTCGAAAAGGTGGTGTTTGCCCCTGACCGTGACGCGCTGGTCACGGCGGTGCATGCGCTCGATCGGGTCCTGCTGAATGGGGAATACCTGGTCCCCAACTGGTATATAGCGGAGCACCGGGTGGCTTTCAGAAAGTGGCTGGCACATCCGGACACGCTGCCGCTCTACTACAATGCAACCGATTGGGCCCTTGAGACCTGGTGGCTGCCCGAACAACAGAAGGAAACGGGTTCCTGATGGCGGCCTATATCCTCAAACGCATACTTTTGATGCTGCCGACCCTGTTCGGGGTGATGCTCATTACCTTTATGGTGATTCAGTTCGTGCCAGGGGGGCCCGTGGAGCAGCTGGTTCACCAACTTCAGGGACAAGCGGGGGGAGGTGAAGCGGCCGCCGGGACGCAGGGGCTCTACCGGGGTGCCCAGGGGCTCGATCAGCAGCGTGTCGCCGAACTTGAGGAACTCTACGGATTCGATAAACCGCCCTGGGAGCGGTTTGTCGTGATGATGGGTAACTACCTGACATTCGATTTCGGCAAAAGCTTCTTTCACCCGCAATCGGTTATCGACCTGATCATTTCCAAGCTGCCGGTCTCCATCAGTCTGGGTCTGTGGACCTTCCTTCTCACTTATTCGATCTGCATCCCGCTGGGTATCGCCAAGGCGGTGCGCGATGGGACCTCGTTCGACGTAATCACCAGCACCATTATCCTCATCGGTTATGCCATTCCCGGCTTCGTGTTGGGTATCGCCCTTTTGGTACTGCTCGGAGGCGGGAGCTTCCTCGACCTGTTTCCTCTGCGCGGTCTGGTATCCGACAACTGGAGTGAACTGCCCTGGTGGCAGCAGATCCTCGATTATCTGTGGCACATGGTGCTACCGATTACCTCGCTGGTGGTGGGCAGCTTCGCCATCATGACGATGTTGACCAAGAACAGCTTCCTGGAAGAGATCCGCAAGCAATACGTGTTGACCGCCCGTTCCAAGGGACTTGCCGAACGCACCGTGCTGTACAAACATGTCTTTCGGAACGCCACCATACCTTTGGTGACCAACTTTCCGGCGGCGTTTATTGGTGCATTCTTTACCGGCAGTCTGCTCATCGAGACCATCTTTTCCCTGGATGGTCTGGGGCTGCTCTCCTATGAATCGGTCCTGAAGCGTGACTACCCGGTGGTGCTCGGCACGCTCTTCCTGTTCACACTGATGGGGTTGATCGCCAAACTGCTGACCGATATCGCCTATGTGGTGATCGACCCGCGCATCCAGTTCGAGTCCATGCGATGACTGCACGCCCCTCCACTCAGACACGCCCGCCAAATGGCAGCAGTCGGTATGAAGGCGGTGCTGCCGTGCGCAGTAATGGACCCAGCCCGGTGATGCGGGGGCCTTACGCTCGGGCCTGGCGGCGCTTTCGGACCAACCGGCGCGGATACTACAGTCTCTGGCTATTCGTTATTCTGTTCGGGCTAAGTATGTTCGCCGAGTTTCTGTCCAATGACACGCCACTGGTCGTGCACTATCAGGATGCCTACTACTTCCCGGTCTTCCAAACCTACCCGGAGACCACCTTTGGTGGTGATTTTCCCACCGAAGCGGACTACCTGGACCCCTACATCAAGGAAAAGATCACTCGTGGGGAGAACTGGGCGATCTATCCACCGAATCCCTACAGCTACGACACCATCAATTACTGGGCCGACCAGCCCAATCCCGCGCCTCCATCTGCACAGAACCTGTTCGGAACGGATGATCGCGGGCGTGATGTGCTGGCGAGGCTTTTCTACGGGTTCAGGCTATCGGTGATCTTCGCCCTGGCACTGACTGCCATCGGCACCCTGATCGGTATGGTGGCGGGTGCACTGCAGGGGTATTTCGGCGGCAAGGTTGACCTGTTTGCGCAGCGCTTCGTCGAGGTCTGGGGCTCCATGCCCGAACTCTACCTGTTGATTATCTTCGCCTCGATCTTCGAGCCCAGCCTGCTGCTTCTGATCGTGCTGCTTTCACTGTTCGGGTGGATGGGACTGGCCGATTATGTGAGGGCCGAATTCCTCAAGGGGCGCAACATGGATTACGTGAGGGCCGCCCAGGCGCTGGGCGTTCCCAACCGTTCGATTATGGTCCGGCACCTGATGCCCAATGCCATGACACCGGTGATCACTTTCCTCCCGTTTCGGATCAGCGGTGCCATCCTGGCACTGACCAGCCTCGACTTTCTGGGCCTCGGCGTGCCTCCTACGACGCCCAGCCTCGGCGAGTTGCTGTCCCAGGGTAAGGACAATATCGAGGCGTGGTGGTTGTCGCTCAGTACCTTCATGGTGCTGGTAGGCACACTGATGCTGCTGATCTTCATCGGCGAGGCGATTCGCGAGGCCCTGGATCCGCGGCGTGGTTAACTGCAAGAACCGCAAAGGCGCAAAGAGCGCAAAGGTAGATTGAAATTGGGTTACCAAAAGCGAACTGCCGGGTTCGAACCTGTCCTGTGGCTTCGAGCCGGCGTGGTCGCCTGCTGCGGGACCGTTGGCCGCAGGGATGTGGCCATTGAGCGTACAGGAATCGATCCACAGCGTGTCCCGGCTCGGGAAAGGAGCAGGTTTCACCTTTGCGCTCTTTGCGCCTTTGCGGTTAATTCGTTATGAGCCAATTGTTGGAAATCGAAAATCTGTCGGTGGCCTTTGGTGTTCCCGGGGAACGCAGTGAGGTGGTGCACGGGGTCAGCTTCTCGGTTGGCGAAGGGGAGAAGGTCGCGCTGGTAGGCGAGTCCGGATCGGGAAAGTCCGTAACTGCGCTGTCCGTGCTGCGCTTGCATGATACGAGCCAGACCGATTACCCGACCGGCCGGATTCTCTTTGAAGGGAATGACCTGCTGAAGGCCCCTCAAAAAGGGATTCGCAGGGTCCGCGGCAGGGATGTGGCAATGATCTTTCAGGAGCCGATGACCTCCCTCAATCCGGTCTATACCATCGGCGACCAGCTCATGGAGCCGGTCATGCTCCATGAGGGCCTGGATCCCGTGAGGGCCAAAAGCCGCATGCTCGAACTCCTCGATATGGTCGGTATTGCGGAGCCCGAGAAACGCTTCGATGCCTTTCCCCACATGCTCTCGGGGGGGCAGCGCCAGCGTGTCATGATAGCCATGGCCCTGGCCTGCCGGCCCAAGCTGCTCATCGCCGATGAACCGACCACCGCCCTGGATGTGACGATTCAGAAGCAGATCCTCGAGTTGCTGAATCGTCTCCAGCGGGAGTTCGGCATGGCGATCCTGCTGATTACCCATGACTTGAACATGGTGCGCCATTTCGCGCAGCGTGTCTGTGTTATGCAAAACGGCGAACTGGTGGAGCAGGGCGGCGTAGCCGAGTTATTCGATAAGCCGAAACACCCCTATACCCGACACCTGTTGGGCAGTGAGCCGGAGCCGCTGCTGAAGGGTGAAGACCGTGACGCGCTTGCGGCCAGGTCGCCGGTGATGTCGGGTGACAGCGTGCGTTGCTATTTTCCCATCAAATCCGGATTTTTTCGCAGGCAGGTAGGCGAGGTGCGTGCAGTCGATGATGTCTCCCTCGCCATCCGACCGGGTGAAACTCTCGGCATTGTGGGTGAGTCAGGGTCCGGCAAGTCAACGTTGGGTATGTGCCTGTTACGCCTGCAGAGTTGTGAAGGCGAAATCCGCTTCAGGGGTCAGCGCCTGGACTCGCTCAACGGTCGCCAGCTGCGTCCGTTGCGTCGGAATTTCCAGGTGGTGTTCCAGGACCCGTATTCATCACTGTCGCCGCGCATGACCGTTGCACGGATCCTCGACGAGGGTCTGCGGTTGCACTTTCCCGATCTTTCCAGGGACGAGCGGCGCCGGCGTGCCATCAAGGTACTGGGAGAGGTTGGGCTCGAGGAGTCGATGCTGGATCGGTACCCCCACGAGTTTTCCGGCGGACAGCGGCAGCGGATTGCCGTCGCCCGGGCGGTGGTTCTGGAGCCGGAGATGCTGGTGCTCGACGAGCCCACCAGTGCTCTGGACGTTTCGGTACAGAAGCAGGTACTGGAGCTCTTGCGTGACTTGCAGCGCCGTCATCGGATGAGTTATCTGTTCATCTCCCACGACCTGCGCGTGATCAGGGCCGTAGCCCATCGTGTTATGGTGATGCGCGAGGGGCGTGTGGTGGAGGAGGGCGAGACGGAAAAGGTCTTTGATCATCCCCGTCACGAGTATACCCGCACATTGCTGGATGCGGCGCTGTTGCGCGACATCGGTTAGAGCTCGGCTTCGGTCGGTCTTGTTATGGAATTTATGGGAACGCGATTCATTTGGGTGGAGTGATGGAAGAAGGTAAAAAAGATGTTGACCTGGTCCGCTGTCTCTATTGCGGGCGGGATATCCCCGATAATCACCCCAATTGCATGCATTGCGGAGCGCCATCGCACTTTCAGAAGCGGGGCCGCCTCGACGTGCAGAAGAAATTCATCATCTATTTCATCATCCTGACCATCAGCGTACTCCTGCTCGCCTTCCTCCTGCCACGATAGGCAAAGGCTGCGGTTGCCCATGATGCCCACCAGCGACAGACTCTCGGCCACCAGCCACCAGCCACCAGCCACCAGCCACCAGCCACTAGCTAGATACTGTCCGCCTGCTTGGTAACGTCCACATACAGCGTGAGGCTCTGTCCCGGCTGGAGGTATTTCTTTCCCTGCAGGTTATTCCAGCGTTTCAGGTTATCCACGCTCACGCGAAAACGTTGGGAAATACGAGAGAGTGAATCGCCGCTGCGCACGGTATAACCAATACGCTGACGGGTGCTCTTTTCAAAGGGATGGGCGAAATTGACCGGGTTGGCGTTGGACGCCTGCTGTTGCTGGTTCCGGGTCCAGAGCGTCAGGGTTTGGCCGGGACGCAATAGATCTCGCGGTGCCATACCGTTCCATTTGGCAAGGGTACGCACGCTCACTCCGTAACTGCGCGCGATGTCCCACAGCGTATCGCCATTTTGAACGTGGTGCTTGATCTTCTTCCCTTCCCGATCCTTGTCCTGAAGTTTTGCCAGGCGCTGGTCGGCACTCAGGTTGTAGCGATCGAGGTCCTTCCGGGCAACGGGAATAACCAGGGACTGGCCTGCGCGAATGGTGTGGCTGTTGAGGTCATTGACCTGTTGTATCAGGTTCACGGTGGTTTTGTAGTGCTGGGCGATTTTGCCGAGATTTTCGCCAGAGCGTATCCGGTGGCGAGTCCAGGTGAGTCGCTCGTTGGCGGGGTAATCCTTCAGCTTTGCCAGGAAACTTTCAGATTTTTCCAAAGGTAGCAGCAATTTGTGAGGGCCGTCGGGGGCAGTTGCCCAGCGGTTGAATCCAGGGTTGTAGCGATAGACGTCTTCGATGGGAAGCTCAGCCAGCTCTGCCACCAGGTCCAGGTCGATTTGGGAACCGACATCCACTCGGGCGAGATAGGGGGTATTGGAAATGGGCTTCAGCGTTACGCCGTGCCGTTCCGGATCCGCTACAACACGACTGATCGCCAAAAGCCGCGGTACGTAGCCCCGGGTCTCATCGGGCAGGTTCAGAGAAAAGAAATCGATCGGTTTGCCTTGCTGCCTGTTGCGGCGAATGGCTTTCCCCACCGTGCCTTCACCGGAATTGTAAGCCGCCAGGGCCAATAGCCAGTCGCCATCGAACTTCTGGTGGAGGAATTCCAGGTAGTCCAGTGCGGCGCGGGTGGCCTCTGCCACATCACGGCGCCCGTCATACCACCAATTCTGTTGCAGGCCGAAGCGATGCCCGGTAGCCGGGACAAACTGCCACAGTCCTGCTGCCCGGCCATGGGAGTAGGCGAATGGCTGGAATGCACTCTCCACCACCGGCAGTAAGGCGATTTCCGTGGGCATGTCCCTCTCCTCGATGGACTCGACCACCATGTGAAGGTAGGGCTCGGCCCGTTCGGCTACCCGATCCAGGTAGCTCTGGTGGCTGGCATACCAGTTGATGTCCGCATCGATATGGGCGTGTTCGATTGCGGGGAGCCGATAACCGCTGCGCAGGCGATCCCAGAGATTTTCCGGAGGTCCAGCCGGCTCTGGAAGTGATTCAGCGGCTTGTGTCGTCGATTCCAGGCTTACGTGTACCGGTTCGGGCGCTACGGGCGTGGGCTGCCCGGACCCGGACGTTGAAGTTGTTACCGGTTCACGAGTTTCCGGTTCCGCTGTTTCCGTAAGCGCCTGCTGGAGAAGGCAACCCGAAAGGGTAAGGGGAAGCCAGGAGAGAGACAGGACACGCAGGAAAGATTGTTTGATAGGCTTTGGCATGGCGAAATAGTAAAGAGGCCCCCTTGCGGACGCAACCCCAGGTTCGTTGTACTTTTATGGGTGGTTAGGGGACGTATACTGCGGGATAGGCAGAGGTGTGACTGTGAAGCCGATCACCTCTCAATCGAGAGTATCTTTCCAGTGCCGGACCACGGCAAAGACTTCGGCGCCCGAAGTGAGGGGACGGCCGGCAAAACGCTCCGCCGATGCTTTCAGCTCCGGATCGTCGTAGCGAAGGAAGGGATTGGTCATGCGCTCCAGCCCCAGGGTTGACGGGACCGTCGGTTGGCCTTTATCGCGCAGGTGTCGAGCTTCCACCTCCCGGTCCCGAATATCCGTATTATCCGGTTCCGCTGTCCGGGCGAAAGCGAGATTGGCCAGGGTATATTCGTGGGCACAGTAGACGAGGGTCTCGTCGGGCAGGACGGCGATCTTTTCCAGGGAGGCATGCATCTGTTGCGGAGTGCCCTCGAAAAGCCTTCCGCAACCGCCTGCAAACAGCGTATCACCGCTGAACAGCAAACCGTCGCCGTAGTAACAGGCATGGACTCGGGTGTGGCCGGGCGTATCCAGAACCCGCAAGGCGACCTCTTCACCCAGACGGATGATGTCGCCCTCGCTTACCCGTTGGTCGACCATCGTGATACGCTCATCCCATGGGCCATATACCGGGACCGGATAGCGATGGAGAAGGTCTCGAATCCCGCCGGTATGATCGCCGTGCAGGTGGGTGACGAGAATGGCGGATAGCTCAAGGCCATCGCGCTCCAGGACCTTGATCACCGGATCGGAGTCGCCCGGATCCACTACGGCGACACGGCGGCTGCCGGCTGCACCGATGAACCAGATATAATTGTCATCAAAGGCGGGAACGCCTTGTATCCGGATACCCATATGCTGGATGTTGGCAGTGGAACCGTAGCCGGTCAACTCCGGGGTTTGGCAGTAAATTGCTCTAAATGTGCAGCATGAGAAATCGGCTTATCAAAAACCAATGTACTCCAGACCATACTGCCTGGCAGGAACTCAGGGATTGGTACGAAACATCGCTTGGGAAGCTGTTGCTCAAGCAGGAGCAAGCGGTACTTGATGCGGTGCTGTCCAATCTGTTTGGCTATCACCTGCTACAGGTGGGGAGGCCTAATTCGCAGGACCTGACCCGATCCAGCCGCATAACGCATCGCATGGAACTGGATCTCGACCCGGATACAAAGGTGGAAACCCCCGGCGGTGTTGAGCGCTGTATCGCCGAACACCACCAACTGCCGATGCTATCCGACAGCCTGGATCTGGTGCTTCTGCCGCATGCGCTCGAATTGAGTGCAGAACCCCATCAGGTGTTGCGGGAGGTTGAGAGAACGCTAATCCCGGAGGGACATGTCGTCATTCTCGGTTTCAATCCACTGAGCCTGTGGGGAATCCGCCGTCTGGTCACCGGATGGCGCGGCCGTGTGCCCTGGTGCTGCCAATGCTATACGCCGACCCGGGTGAAGGATTGGTTGGCACTACTCGGCTTTGATACGGTAGCGGTTCGCGGCTATTTCTTTCGACCTCCTTTTTCGCATCAGGGTCTGATGGAGCGCCTTCAGTTCGTCGAGCGTGCCGGTGGACGCGGTAGTCTGATGCTGGCCGGCGGCTATGCCCTGGTGGCGAAAAAACGTGTCACGACGTTGACACCGATCCGGCCGCGCTGGCGACCGCGGCGCGCATTGGTCGCCAATGGATTGGCCAAGCCGAGTGTGAATAATTCCCGGTAACTTGCTTCACGGCTGTAAGGGCATGTATCTGCGTGATCGTGCCGTTTTGGATGGCAACTGGAAAAGCCGATTTTGATGAAAGCCGATTGCGACAATAACGATATCGTAGAGATATTTACCGATGGCGCGTGCCGTGGAAATCCCGGCCCGGGAGGCTGGGGAGTGGTTATGCGTTACCGCGGAAAGGAAAAAGAGCTCTTCGGTGGTGAAGCCGAAACGACCAATAATCGTATGGAGCTTACAGCAGCTATCGCCGGACTTCGTTCGTTGAAGCGGGCGTGTCGGGTCAGGCTGACCACTGATTCCCAATACGTCATGAAAGGGATCACCGAATGGATGCCCAACTGGAAGATCCGCGGGTGGCTCACTGCCGGCAAGAAACCCGTCAAAAATGTGGATCTTTGGAAACAGCTGGACGAAGCCCTGATTGCGCACGAAGTGGAATGGGAGTGGGTCAGGGGACATACGGGCCATCCCGAGAACGAAAGGGCGGATCAACTGGCGAATCGCGGCATCGACGAGCTGGTACTCGGCAAATAATTGATGGATTTTCGATTCACCGCAATAAGGCACAAGGAACAGCCAGGCAGGCTCCAGTAACGCCTCGCGCTCCTTGCGGTTAACCAATCACTAAACCCCGGCAGAGACCATGCGACAGATCGTTCTTGATACAGAAACCACCGGTCTGGAGTACCGCGACGGCCACCGCATCATCGAGATTGGCTGCGTCGAGTTACTCAATCGCCGGTTGACGGGTAATAACTACCATATCTATCTGCAACCCGACCGGCTGATCGACAGTGGGGCCATGGAAGTGCATGGCATTACCAACGAGTTTCTTGCCGACAAGCCCCGTTTCAAGGATATCGTCGAAGATTTTTTGGCCTATATCCAGAGTGCGGAACTGGTCATTCACAATGCGCCGTTTGACGTCGGTTTTATCAACAACGAATTGACGTTGCTTGGCCGTACGTCGGGCGGTGTAGGGAAGCTCTGCAGCGTACTGGACACGCTGCTTCTGGCTCGACGGCTCCATCCCGGTCAGAAGAACAATCTCGATGCCCTCTGCAAACGTTACGGTATCGACAACACGCGCCGTGATCTGCACGGGGCACTGCTCGATGCGGAGATACTGGCCGACGTTTACCTCGGAATGACCGGCGGGCAGACGGCGTTGTCGCTGGGTAGTGGAACGGCCGGCACGGACTCCTCGGCCGAAGTTGGAATTCGCAGGGTTACCGCCGAGCGCCCCACCCTGAAGGTGGTACGGGCGACGGATGACGAACGCACTGCACACCAAGCGGCTCTCGCAGCAGTGGAAAAAGCGGGCGGCTCCTGCGTCTGGAAAGAGCTGGAGCAGCCGGAACTCACCGAAGCTTGACTCATCAGTGGTTGCCCGACTATTCCTCGGCCGAACAGCGCTGGATCAGTGCCGGGATTCCTATCGACCGATGTGCGGGGGTTCAGTGCCGGAAAAGAATGTCCCCGGTTAGGTATCGTTTTGACAATCACGGTCTATACTTCGGTTGAGTTGCCTGGAACTGTGCGTTGAGCAGTCCAGGACTCCCCAAGTTGGTTGTTGCCGTGTTTCCTCCCCTGCGCAATGGCGCAAACTGTGTAGCCCTGTTCCCCCGCAGGGCTTTTTTTTTGGTGCGCCCTGCAAGGTGGGATCAGATGGAAGGAAGTCAGAGGCACATGCGCCGCCACCTTGGCTAAATACGTGTTCCTATGCATGTAGGAGCGACGGAAGTCGCGATAACGCCGAATCGCGGTTTCCGCCGCTCCTACATGTATCTCGGTATGTCACCAAAGGAGCGTGTTGGACACGATTTCGGAACAGCTATTTTAAGCGCCTGTATTGACGGGCCAGGATGCTGCTACGCTTGGGATTTTCGAGTTACCGGTAGGGCGCATCCTCCGCACGATCGGTAGCAATCTGTTCTTCGTGGCGCCGGCCCATCTCCAGTAGTGCCTCTTTGCCGATGATTTCGTCGCCCCTTTTTTCGAAATGGAATTCATAGATCCGTGTCAAAACGACCGCATCGACCGGGCATGCCTCTTCACACATCCCGCAATAAATACATTTGAACAGGTCGATGTCATAGAGGGTTGTGCGGCGGGTACCATCCTCCCGCTCGGCTGATTCGATGGTAATGGCCAGGGATGGACAGATTACTTCACACAGTTTGCACGCAATACATCGTTCCTCGCCATTGGGGTAGCGACGAAGCGCATGCAGGCCGCGAAAGCGGCGTGACTGCGGGGTTCGCTCTTCGGGGTATTGGATCGTTACCTTCCGGTCCACGAATCGCCGGCCGGTCACCGAAAGGCCACTAAACAGCTCGGAGAGAGTGAGGCTCTTGAGGAAAGCAGCGATGCGGCTCATGAAATCCCTGCCGGTCTACGGATATTCAAAATCCGTGCAGTTCGGAGATTGTCATATCCTGGCCCGCGAATCCCTCGGAACCATGTCCAGCTTGGCAGCATATCCTTGTTCTCCTCCCAGAGTTGTTTGCCGGGATCCGGCCAAACGATCGTGGTGGGGGATTGGTCGCCAAAGGCCTAACGGCCCCATTACTGGGGCCGTCGCGGCGTACTCTCTTTCAGGATCTCCTCTACGCGGGCTTGCCGAAAATCCACCGCTTGGCGGAAGGCTTCGCGCTTGCCCAGTTTCTTGACCGAGAAGTATTTGTGGCGTTGCGGGCCGCCCTTGGTAGGGCACCAGGAGGCAACGTAGGCTTGGCTGACCGAATTGCCTCGCTGTTTTTCCACGTAATGGACACCCACCACACCGGACGAATTGCTCTTGAACGAAGTGCATATTCTCCGGCCGGCGTCGGCATGTTCCCCGAACAGTCGGCGGCGGAGTTCGTCCCGGTAGGCGCGGGCGGCGGTGATTGCTTTGCGTTTACCGCCGTATTGTCCATCGGAAAACAGCTTTTGGTGCAGCTTGCCATCCTTGACTACCCGAACCCAATAGCCGCGAACCTTCTCATGTTCCATCCGTGTGATGTTGCGGTTTGCGGGGTTCTTTCTGCTCAGTTTCATCGCACCATGCATCATGTTGGTTTTCCATCCATGCCCCTTCTTATAGTCCCTAAACTGGGGCAATTCAAAAGTGCCAGGGTTCCGTGGGGTATTAACAGGTAAATTAGCCTGGATCTGCTATTAATTACTTGTCGTGACGACTATTTGCCCATGGCTGACGCTTCACTTTCAGGGGATATCCGTCCCCATCGAAAGGTTAGATGGAAAATGGGCCGTTGAGTTCGTCAGTTTCGAGAACGGGAGCGGCATCCAGCTTGTAGGCGTCCATCATGCCCGCGACACGTTGCAGCGATGAGAGAATGAGGTTCTGTTCCCAGTCGGAGAGTTCGCTGAAGGCGCGAATGAAATGCTCCTGAAGGAGGGTAGGGGCGCTGGCGAGCGCCTGCTCACCAGCGGTGGACAGGCTGACGACTACCCGGCGTTTATCAGTGGTACTGCGGCTTCGCGTTACCAGATTCTTGCGCTCGAGGCGGTCGAGAATGGTGGTGACGGTCCCCTGACTGACATTCACCAGGCGTGCCAGTTCGCCTACGCCCAGCGGGCCATGGCGCAGGATCGCCTGGAGCGTCAGTAGCTGGGGACCGGTGAGCCCGGAGCGTTGCATCAGCTGTCGTGATTGCAGATCGATGGCGCGGATGATTCGCCGCAGGGCAACCAGGACTTCCTCGTGTCTTTCCATGGCCATGGGCGCGATTATAAGAGGTAAGTGTATTGAGTTCAAAATATTTCTGTTCAAAGCAAATATCGTTTTCCTCGACCAAAAAGGGTGCTGAAACTGGGCATCCGACGAATTCATAGGCGAGCGGAGTGTTCGAAAAAAGGTGTCGAGAACGTGGACAAAGCTGATGCTGAGAACAGAACGCCTCTCTTCCTCTAAGCGATTTCAGTTGCTTACAAATGGTGTGCTCGAAAAAAGGTCTTGGTGTACGACTTCCCACAAGCCTGGCGGAGCCCCGGTTGAAACTCACAAGCCCAAGAACGTATAATACTCAAATCTCGGGCACCGGCCGGACTGTAGTGCTTGATTGTTTTGAAAACAAAGTGAAATCCGCAACTCCGGGAACCTGAAAACATGGAATCAAAAGTAGCGGAGGGGTTGCAGTTGAGAGAACCGGTTCTGGACGACGGAAAGGCCGTCCACGACCTGATCAGTAATTGCCCGCCTCTCGACTTGAACTCTACTTACAACTATTTCCTTCTTTGCAGCCACTTTTCCGAGACCTGTGTGGTTGGGGATCAGGACAGTACTATCCTGGCTTTCCTTTCCGCTTACCGTCTTCCCAAGTCGCCCGAAACCCTGTTCGTCTGGCAGGTGGCAGTTGATAGTGCCCTGAGAGGGCATGGGATGGCAGGTCGTATGCTGGAGGAGGTCTTGGCGCGCCCGGCGTGTCACGGCGTGCGCTATATCGAGACTACCGTGTCACCCTCCAATACCTCGTCCCGCCGGTTTTTTGAGCGCTATGCTGAAAAGCGGCAGCTCGGCTGGCACGAAGAAACCTTCCTGGCGGAGGAGCAATTCGGTGGCGAAGGCCATGAATCCGAAGTGCTGTTCCGCGTCGGACCTTTTTAAAACCATAACCAGGGAAACCGCCATGAGAATTTTCGAGCAACTTGAATCGGAAGTGCGCGGCTACGTTCGTTCGTTCCCCACTATTTTCAAAACTGCCAAAGGCTCATTCCTTTGGAACGAGGACGGAACCAAATTCATCGACT
This sequence comes from Thiohalomonas denitrificans, assembly GCF_900102855.1. NCBI lineage: Bacteria > Pseudomonadati > Pseudomonadota > Gammaproteobacteria > Thiohalomonadales > Thiohalomonadaceae > Thiohalomonas > Thiohalomonas denitrificans. The sequence goes on along the minus strand of NZ_FMWD01000007.1, from coordinate 191,742 downwards.
TTTTTTCCGGTGCCGGTACGCTGAACTACGGCCACAACAACCCGATCATCTCCCAGGCCATGATCGAGCACCTGCAAAATGACGGTATCGTTCACGGTCTGGACAAGGCGACAGTCGCCAAAAAAGAGTTCCTGCAGACCTTCTACGACAACATTCTTGCGCCGCGGAACCTGGAGTATAAGGTCCAGTTCACCGGGCCGACCGGCACCAATGCCGTGGAAACGGCCCTGAAACTGGCGCGCATGGTCAAGCGCCGCTCCAACATCATCGCGTTTACCAACGGATATCACGGCCTGACGCTGGGCTCGTTGGCGGTGACCGGTAACACCTTTTACCGGGATGAGTTCTATGGGATGCGGCTCAATGCCGACCATATGCCGTTCGACGGCTACTTCGGTCCGGACGTGAATACTGTCGATTACCTGCGCAAATTCCTTTCGGATAATTCCTCGGGTATCGATTTGCCGGCCGCGGTGATCCTGGAGACGGTGCAGGGCGAGGGCGGCATCAACGTCGCCTCGGTGGAGTGGCTACAGCAGCTGGCCGAACTGTGTCGCGAATTCGATATCCTGCTTATCGTCGACGATATCCAGGTGGGCAACGGCCGTACCGGAAACTTCTTCAGTTTCGAGCGTGCCGGTATCAAACCGGACATGGTAACCGTGTCCAAATCCATTGGCGGTGGCATGCCGCTGGCAATGCTGCTGATGCGTCCCGAGTTGGATCAGTGGAAGCCGGGCGAGCATACCGGCACCTTCCGCGGCAACAATCTGGCCTTCGTCGCAGCCACCCAGGCGCTCTCTTACTGGGAGAACGACGATCTGACCGAAGCGGTGAGATACAAGGGACAGATCATGGAGCAGGAGCTCAAAGCCATTGCCGAGAAGTACCCGCAGCTGATATCCGATGTACGCGGTCTGGGCATGGTATGGGGACTGGAGATCCCGCGCTCCGGCTTCGCTGGTGAGATCGCCAAGGAGTGCTTCGAAAACGACTTGATCATCGAGTTGGCCGGTAGTGAAGACCAGGTGGTCAAGTTCCTGCCGGCGTTGACCATCGAGGAGGAAACACTGCGCGAAGGGTTGGCTGTTATCGACAAGGCCATCGGTGACCTGCTCCAGAAGAAAGAAGATCTGCGTACAGGGGATACTCACCAATGATCGTAAGGACCCTTGACGATATCCGGGGCACGGATCGGGAGGTCGAGGCTGAAAACGGCAATTGGGTAAGCCGCCGTTTTCTGCTGCGCAAGGATGGAATGGGATTCTCGTTCAACGAAACCATCATCCGCGCCGGTACCGAAACGCATATCTGGTATCAAAATCATCTCGAGTCAGTGTACTGCGTCGCTGGTAATGGTGAGATCGAAGATCTGAAGACGGGCAAGATCTATCCCATCAAGGATGGCACCATGTATGCCCTGAACGAGCATGACGAGCATCTGCTGCGCGGGGGTACTGAAGATATGCGCCTGATGTGCGTCTTTGTTCCGCCGCTCACAGGACGCGAAGTGCACGATGAAAATGGTGTCTATCCGGCGATGACCGACGACGAATAGGTAAATGGTACACCAGCAGTAAAAAAGCCGGGTCGCTGTAGCGGCCCGGCTTTTTTATTGGGTTAACCTCCAATGGAACAGTCAGGCCGTACATTCAGCCCAAAAGCTTCCATACCGCTTCTGCCCTAAAATGCACGGCCTGCACTCCGAAATAGACAACCGAATAGCCCTCTGTGTTCTCAGTGGTGAATTGGTTGCTAGTGCGGTACGCCCTTGCTGACCGCCAGTACCGCCGCTTCAACACGCGAGCGCAGGTTGAGTTTTTTCAGCAAGTGTTTGATATGCACCTTGACCGTACCGACAGTAATGTCGAGTTCACGCGCGATGAGTTTATTGCTCATTCCCCGGGCGATCAGGCCCAGAATCTCCCGTTCCCGGTCGGTCAGTCCGGCTTCCGACGGATTGCGTGGCCGGTTGTCTTCACGCAGCGCCTTGGCAAGCAGTTCCGTCAATCGATCACTGATGACAAGTCGCCCCTGTGCGGCGGTCTGGATATTCTCCAGAATATGTTCCGGCTCCATGTCCTTGAGAAGATAACCGTCGGCACCTGAGCGCAAGGCAGTGACAACATCTTCCTCGTGGTCGGAGACGGTGAGCATGATCACGCGTCCTTCTATGGAATCCTCGGCTTTCAATGCCTTGAGGGTTTCAATACCGTCCATACCTTTCATGTTCAGGTCGAGAAGAATGATGTCCGGCGCGAGTTCCTTCGCCTTTCGAATGCCCTCCTCACCGGACGAGGCCTGGCCGATACACTCCAGGTTCTCGTCCATCGCGATCAGGTCTTCCACTCCCTTGCGGAACAGGGGGTGATCATCAATGACGAGAATCGTATTCTCGGTCTTGTCATGCATTTGCTATCCAGTCTCGGTTTCAGTTTCAGTTTCGGATTTGGTAACAGGTCTGCGGGTCGATGGCAGGAAATTCAGCTCGACTCGGGTTCCGCCCTCGGGTTTGGAATTGATCGTAACATCACCCCCGAGGATCTGGGCGCGTTCTTCCATGATCGCGAGCCCATAGTGCTGACGACGCTGAGGAGAGGGAGGGATCCCCTGACCGTCATCCTCGACCACTACAGTGACATAGCCGTCGTCATTCGAATCGAGCGTGATGGCAGCGTGTGTGGCCTGGGCGTGCTTTATTACATTCCCGATAGCCTCCCGCACCAGTTGCAAGGTGTGGATCTCCTCGTTGGCGGTGAGCTGTGCACTGTAAAGCCGGTCATGTAGTTCGACTGTGACGTTACTGCGAACTGCGAACTCACGGACCGTCTCCTCCAGCGCCTTGGAGAGACCATGACCGTCCATTTTGAGCCGGAAGGTGGTCAGTAGTTCCCGCAATTGCCGGTAGGCACTATTCAGGCCTTCGCGCAGCTCTTCCACCACCGCCTGCGCTGACTCCTTGCCGTCCGGTTTTTTGAGCGCCGCGTGGATACGGCTTACCTGGATCTTCAGGTAAGAGAGGGACTGGGCCAGGGAATCGTGCAGCTCACGGGCGATTACGCTCCGCTCCTCCAGCAGGGCCAGACGTCGTGATTCCGTGTCCCGTTCGGCAATGGTGATTGCGTTGGCGATATTCTGGGCCACGGTTTCGATCAGGCGGATTTGCCAGTCGGCGAGTCGCTTTCCTGGCGGGATTTCGATAAGAAGCACGCCATGATAATGGTTCTGGTCGCGTATGGGGATGGATATCACCCGGAGATTGTCGCCACGACCTCGCGGCACATCGATCAGGTGCGTTGTCCCGCCTCCGAAGCAGTTAATGCATTCGGGAGGGTTGCAGAGGTCGGGTAGGCCCTGTTTCGGGGTTCGGGTCGATGCCAGCTTGAGCGCCCGTATGTCATTGTGCTTGGTCAAACAGATGGTGCCCGGGCCGGTACCGACCAGTTTGCGAATGTCTTCCAAAAGAAGACGGTACGTTGATTCTGTCAACGGACCGGCATTCAGGAGCACCGAGGTGTTGTACAGCAGTTCCAGGGAGCGATTGCTATGCTCCAGATCGGTTGTCTTATCCCGTACGCGGGCTTCCAGATCGGCGTACTTGCGGGAGAGGTCCGCCGACATGACGTTGAAGGCATTGCCGAGGCGGCCCAGTTCGTCATCACTGGTATGGGAAACGCGTCCCGAAAAATCTCCATGACGCGCTTTTTCCGCGGCCGCCAACAAGTCTCTGAGCGGGATAAGAACATCTGTATGCATCAAATGCATGGTGATGAAGACGACGGCAAGCGTCAGGAAAAGAGTCACTACCTGGATAATGCGCAGCCGCTCGATCTTGGCCTCGGCGGCGTTTTCGATCAATTTAACAAGGTAATCGACCTCATTGAAAAAGTCTGCCAGCTTTGCCAGATAAAATTTCTGGTAGGTGGCAATGCGCTCGTCTCCGATTTCCCCGAGCCGATAACGATCGACCAGTTCCTTCGCTTCCGAAATCAAGGGTTCTATGCGTTCGTGCCACTTCGATTCGACAGAGTCGTACGTAGCCCGTAACGGATCGTCGCTCGATTTGGGAAGGGCGCGGACCAGCCGGTTATCTTTCAGGCGGCTGATGAACTCGTCGGCGGCGGCCTGAACCTGGGGGTATGTGCCGTAGGCCCCGTTTTGATAATAGAGAATGGCGGTGGCGACCCGGTAGGACTGCATACGCAGCGAGCCGGCCTGGTTGATGGCGCTGGCATCCCCCTTGCCGGTTTCTGCGATGAAGACCGAGCTTAGCATCCCCAGAAAGGCAAGGGTGGTGATCGTCGACAGTGCCAGGCCAAGGCGCAGCAGCAGTGAGCGCTTCAGGAAATGGCTCATCGGGTTCTTCGCAGATTATCGGAAAGGATTCTTGAGTTGAGCCATGATAAGCCCATGCGGATTCGAATTGAAGCACCGGCTATTAGGGAGTACCTCGAAAGGTTGTGATGCCTGCGAGAAGCCGCTTTTAGATCAGGGTATCGAGGCGAAAAACGGGTAATACCATGAATTCACGGTTCCTGTTTCGTTTGAATCGATTGGATTCCAGCCTGTTCATGGCTTGATGTACATCAAGGTGGTAGTTGTTGTAACCCATTACTTCTTTATGGGTATTGCGGGTGCGTGGCGCCTGTTTTGTCCGCCTTGCGATCCGTTTGCCTACCATTGTAGTGTCGCGCAAAAGTAGCTCCGGTCGGCATTTCAACCAATTAACCAGGGGATAAGTCATGGCATTATCACGTGAACAGATAATGACGGTCACCATGAATACTACGGCGTTCACCGTATGTTTCGCGGTGTGGACGATGTTTTCCGTCATAGGCATTCCGATCAAGGAAAACCTGGGGCTGAGTGATACCGAGTTCGGTATCCTCGTCGCCACGCCCATCCTCACCGGCTCTCTGGTGCGGCTTCCTCTTGGTATGCTTACTGACAAGTTCGGCGGGCGTATCGTGTACTTCTTGCTGATGGTTTCCACCATCTTTCCCATCTGGCTGATTTCGGTATTGACCAGCTATTGGGCGCTACTGTTATGTGGTCTATTCGTGGGGCTCACCGGCGGCTCCTTTTCGGTGGGTATTGCCGCCACGGCGCGCTGGTTCGACAAGAAGAATCAGGGTTTTGCCATGGGTATTTTCGGGGCGGGCAATGCCGGCGCCGCGGTGACCAAGTTCGTGGCGCCCACCCTGGTGGTGGTGTACGGCTGGACCTCCGTGCCGCAGGTCTATGCTGCTGCCATGACCATTATGGCCATTTCCTACTGGTTCCTCACCTATAAGGAACCGGCGTCCCACACCGCGGGCAAGAGCATCACCATCAAGGAACAGTTGGCTGCTCTCAAGGATCCGACGGTGTGGAAATACTGCCAGTACTATTCTCTGGTCTTTGGGGGGTTTGTCGGTGTAACTCTGTGGATGACCAAATACTATGTGAGCGAGTACGGGCTCGGTATTCAGGTGGCCGCGTTGATGGCCGCTATCTTCGTTTTGCCTTCCGGCGTGATCCGGGCGGCCGGGGGCTGGTTGTCCGATCGGTTCGGGGCTCATACGGTCACCTGGTGGGTGATGTGGACGAGCCTCGCCTGTCTTTTTGTCATCGCCTTTCCGGACACTACGGTCTCCATTACCACCCTTTCCGGCGACCCGATCGTGATGGATTTGGGTGTCAACATGTGGGTATTCACCGCACTGCTGTTTATCGTCGGCATCGCCTGGGGATTGGGCAAGGCCTCGGTATTCAAGTACATCTCCGACGAATACCCGGACAATATCGGTGTTATCTCGGGCATTGTCGGGTTGGCCGGCGGACTCGGCGGATTCCTGCTGCCCATTCTGTTCGGCATACTGGTCGATGTGTTCCAGTTCAACACGGTCGTCTGGTGGCTGCTGTTCGGCATCACGCTGGTGTCGCTGATGTGGATGCATTACTCGGACGAACGGGCGACGGATCGCCGGCTCAAGGCCGAGGGAGAAGCAGAAGGGATACGTTAACTCCTCTCCCAATCCTTACCTGTAAGAGACACGCGCAAAAACGCGGAGTTCGCAGAGGCCGGGCGCGAAAGCACCAACATCTTGGTGACTTTTGGCCTCTGCGCTCTCGGCGCCAGCCGGGACATCGTCCTGGACCGCCTCGTTTCCTGCCTGACGAAAACCACTGCGGATCCCTCTTTTCATCAATCCAGGCTGGCCCCCGGTCGACAGCCCGAGTGCGACCCTGCGGGTATCGAAAGCGCCGGGACAGGACAGGGGCGGCACGATGAGATACCACCAAAAAGCCGGTTTGGTGGTGGGGCTTTATATGAAAGTCTTGTGTTCTTCGTAAATCATTGAATTTACTTGAAAAGTTTAATATATCCCGCTACCACTCAGGTGGTAGAACCTGTCCAGAATCCTCTTTTTGCCCTCTTGTCAGGGTTCTCCACATCCTTAAACTCGGCAGGCATAAAGCAGTCGCAGAAAATTGACGGCTTGATAAAAGGCACTTATGTGTCGGGTTCGATCGCCTGCAGAACTACACAGAGGTAAAACGCCATGGCTGATCTACAAGAGTGGAACGTTGAAGATCCAACGTTCTGGGAGAAGACCGGGAAACGAGTCGCTAATCGGAACCTGTGGATATCGATTCCCAGTCTTCTTTGCGGGTTCGCGGTATGGCTCTACTGGGGCATCATTACTGTACAGATGCTTAATCTCGGTTATCCCTTCGAGGCGGCCGAGCTATTCACGCTGTCGGCGATTGCCGGCCTTACCGGCGCAACACTGCGCATTCCCAGCAGTTTCTTCGTTCGCATCGCCGGCGGTCGCAACACCATTTTCTTCACGACCGCGCTGTTGATGATTCCGGCCCTGGGAACGGGGTTGGCGCTGCAGGATAAAGACACGCCGCTGTGGGTGTTCCAGATTCTGGCGTTCCTGTCCGGTTTCGGCGGCGGCAATTTTGCCTCGTCGATGTCCAACATCAGCTTCTTTTTTCCCAAAAAGTCACAGGGGCTGGCGCTGGGCCTCAATGCAGGTTTGGGTAATGCGGGCGTGACCACCATGCAGATCCTGGTGCCGCTGGTGATGACCGTACCGCTGTTCGGTGCCTTTGGCGGTGCCGGCATGGAACTGCAGAGCACCTCCGGAACGCTGATCGGCAAGATCCCGGCGGGTACCACGACCTATATCCAGAACGCAGGCTTCGTCTGGCTGCTGTTCCTGGTACCGCTGGCCTTCGCGGGTTGGTTCGGGATGAACAACATCCGCACCGAAGAGGTCTCGCCGCACATCGGCTCTCCATTCAGTGCCTTCGGTAAGATCATCGGCCTGCTGATCATCGGCTTCATCACGGCGGCCTTGGGTCTCTACATCATACTCCCGGAACCGGTGGGTCTGGGTGCCCCGGGTTGGGCCAAGTGGCCGGTCATCGTGGGTATCCTGTTCGCCACTGTAATGCTGATGAAGATGATCCCGGGCGACATCAAGCCGAACCTGCAGCGTCAGTTCAAGATCTTCGGCAATAAGCATACGTGGATCATGAGCGTCATCTACACCATGACCTTCGGGAGCTTCATCGGCTACTCCGCCGGCTTCGCCCTGGCCATCAAGGTGGTGTTCGGGTTCCAGCATGTCGAGGTAGACGGCGTGATGACCCACGACCTCGTGAACCCGAACGGCCCCTCTGCCCTGATGTACGCCTGGATGGGCCCCTTTATCGGTGCGTTGATTCGCCCTGTGGGTGGCTGGATCTCCGACAAGGTCGGTGGTGCCAAGGTGACCCAGATCGTTGCTGTCATCATGATTGCTGCGGCCCTGGGTGTTGCCTACTACATGCAGGCGGCTTACGCCTCGGCGACTCCGGAAGAGTACTTCGTACCCTTCTTTATCCTCTTCCTGGTGCTGTTCGGGGCTACAGGTATCGGCAACGGCTCGACCTTCCGCACCATTGCCATGGTATTCCCGAAAGAGCAGGCCGGTCCGGCCCTGGGATGGACCTCGGCAGTTGCTGCCTACGGCGCCTTCATCATTCCTCAGGTGTTTGGCGAGCAGATCAAGGCTACGACCCCGGAAAATGCCCTCTATGGGTTCGCTGTCTTCTACCTGATTTGTCTGCTTCTGAACTGGTGGTTCTACCTCGGTCCGAAAGCCGAGATAAAGAATCCTTAATCGTTAACCATCGTTCCAAGGAGCGATGGAACCAAATGCCGGAGCAGGTTCTCAGAGTCTCTGATGAGTTCCCTGGACGGACCTGCTCCCATTCTTAAACGCGAACAGAAGTAACCCATGAGTCACTTGCTCGACCATGGGTCCACTTAAACCCCATAAGAACCCGACCACAGAAGCTTTGCTGGTCGAGATCACAAGTGCCCAAGGCAGGAGACAAGAGCGATGAGCCACTTCCTCGACAGACTGAAATTCTTTGAAAAAATTAAAGATACCTTTTCCGGCGACCATGGGATCGTGACCAACGAAGATCGGCAATGGGAAGATGCCTACCGCGGCCGCTGGGCGCATGACAAGATTGTACGTTCCACACACGGTGTGAATTGTACTGGTGGCTGTAGCTGGAAGATTCACGTAAAAAATGGTCTGGTGGCGTATGAAATGCAGCAGACCGATTACCCGCGTACTCGCCAGGACTTGCCGGATCACGAGCCGCGAGGCTGTCAGCGTGGCGCTTCTTATTCCTGGTACCTGTACAGCCCGCAGCGCATCAAGTACCCGCTGATTCGCGGCCGCTTGCTTGATTTATACCGCACTGAACGCAAATCCGGGAAAGACCCCGTGGAGGCATGGTCCACGATTCAGGCTGATGCCAACAAACGCAAGCAATACACCGCCGTGCGTGGTCTGGGTGGCTTCGTGCGCGCCGACTGGGAAGAAGTGAAAGAAATCGTTGCTGCAGCCAACGTCTTCACCGCCAAGAAATATGGCCCCGACCGTATTTTCGGTTTCTCGCCCATTCCTGCAATGTCGCAGATCTCCTACGCTTCCGGCGCACGCTATCTGTCTCTGATCGGTGGCGCCTGCGGTTCGTTCTATGACTGGTATTGCGATTTGCCAGCAGCCTCCCCGCAAACCTGGGGTGAGCAGACCGACGTGCCGGAATCAGCTGACTGGTTCAACTCTACTTATCTCATCGTTTGTGGTTCCAGCCTGCCCACCACACGTACACCGGATGCACACTTTGTCTCCGAGGTGCGTTACAAGGGTGCGAAGGTCATCTCCATGGCACCCGATTACGCCGAGTACTGTAAGGCATCGGACCTGTGGATGCCGGTCAATCCGGGTACCGATACCGCAGCCTTCCTGGCGATGGGTCATGTGGCACTGAAAGAGTTCTACATCGACAATCAGGACCCCTATTTTTCCGAATACGCTCGCAAGTACACCGACCTGCCCGTTCAGGTAATGCTGCGTAAACAGGGTGACGGTTATGTCTCCGATCGCTGCCTGCGTGCCTCCGATCTGGATGGTGCCCTTGGTGAGACCAATAACCCTGAATGGAAAACCATCGTTTATGATGAGAAGTCGAAGTCCTTCGTAGCGCCGAACGGCTCGATCGGATTCCGTTGGGGCGAAGAGGGCAAGTGGAATCTGCTGCCCAAGAATGCGGCCACTCAAGAGGAAATCGTCGCTCAACTCTCTTGTGTTGATAGCAAGGATGACGTTGCTTCCGTCGGTTTCCCGCACTTCGAACCTGGCGAAGGTGACTTGCTGTACCGTAACGTACCTGTGCGCAAGGTGAAGCTGGCCAACGGCGAAGAAGCCCTGGTTGCGACCGTTTTCGATATGCAGGTTGCCCAGTATGGTATTGACCGCGGTTTGGGCGGTGACAATGTAACCAGTGATTACAACGACGCCAGCGTGGCCTATACCCCGGCCTGGGCGGAAAAGGTCACCGGGGTGAAAGCTGCCGATATTGAACGTACCGGTCGCGAATTCGCCTATAACGCCTCCAAGACCCAGGGTAAATCCATGGTCATCATGGGTGCGGCGATCAACCACTGGTATCACAACGACATGATGTACCGTGGTGTGATGAACCTGCTGCACCTCTGCGGTTGTGTAGGCCAGTCAGGCGGTGGCTGGGCCCACTACGTGGGACAGGAAAAACTGCGTCCGCAGGCAGGCTGGGCACCCATTGCCTTTGCTCTCGACTGGCAGCGTCCGCCCCGCCACATGAACTCCACCTCGTACTGGTACTTCCACACGGATCAGTGGCGCTATGAAACTCTGCGTCCCGATGATCTCACCTCACCTGCCGGTAAGGGCAAGTACAAGGGGTATTCATTGGCCGATTACAACGTGGCCGCCGTTCGCATGGGCTGGCTGCCATCCGCGCCTCACTGGAACACCAATCCGCTTGATCTGGTTTCAGAAGCCGAAAAGGCTGGTGCCACCGATGAGGCTGGCATTGCTCAGCACGTGATCGGCAAACTGAAGGATGGATCCCTGGATGTGGCGTTCGCCGACCCGGACAACCCGGTCAACTGGCCGCGCAATCTGTTTGTCTGGCGCGCCAACCTGATCGGTACGTCCGCCAAGGGACACGAGTATTTCCTCAAGCATTTGCTCGGTGCACAGAACGGCGTGCTGCAGGAATCCGGCGACGGGCGTGAAAACAAGCTGGTTAAATGGCACGAAGATGCACCGATTGGCAAACTGGACCTGATGGTGGATATCAATTTCCGCCTGAACTCCACTGGCGCTTACTCGGATATCGTTTTGCCGACTGCCACCTGGTATGAGAAGAACGATCTCAACACCACCGACATGCATCCCTTCATGCATCCGCTGTCGGAAGCCGTATCCCCGGCGTGGGAGTCCAAGTCCGACTGGCAGATCTTCAAGAACATCGCCAAGACGTTCTCGGAGCTGGCGGAAAAGCATCTCGGTACCCGCAAGGACCTGGTTGCCCTGCCGATGCAGCACGACTCGGCATTCGAGATGGCTCAACCATTCGGTGAAGTCAAGGACTGGAGCAAAGGCGAATGTGATCCGGTTCCGGGCAAAACCATGCCGCTACTCAAGGTGGTCGAGCGAAATTTTGCCGACACCTACAGAAAGTACATTGCCATCGGCCCCCTGATGGTCAAACTCGGCAACAACGTCAAGGGTCTCGACTGGAATACCGAAGAAGAGTACGAACAGCTCAAGGTGATGAACGGCGGAGTCAAGGAGCCGGGCGTCTCCCAAGGCATGCCGTCGCTGGAAGAGGACATCTTCGTCTGCGATTCGGTGATGCGCCTGGCGCCGGAAACCTGCGGTGAAGTCGCTCACAAGTCCTGGTCAGCGCTGTCCAAGAAGACCGGTATCGACCATCACCATCTGTATGCTGCACGGCAAGAGGACAAGATCACCTTCCACGATATCCAGGTGCAGCCGCGTAAGATCATCACCGCGCCGACCTGGTCGGGTATCGAGTCCGAAACCGTCTCTTACACTTCGGGTTATACCAATATTCATGAGCATATCCCGTTCCGTACCCTGACGGGTCGCGCGCACTTCTACCAGGATCACGAATGGATGCTCGACTTTGGTGAAGGTTTCTGTGTCCATAAGCCACCCCAAGACATGAAGTCCTTCAACAATCTTTCGCCGGATATCGCGAAAGACAAGCACATCAAACTGAAATGGATTACGCCGCACTCCAAGTGGGGTATTCATTCAACCTATCAGGATAACCATCGCATGCTGACGCTGTTCCGCGGCGGTCCCTATGTATGGATTTCCGAGGTTGATGCCAAAGCCGCCGGTATTGAAGATAACGACTGGGTCGAGGCCGTCAACGCTAACGGTGCAACCGTTGCTCGTGCGGTAGTTTCGCAGCGCGTATCGCGCGGCATGGCGATGATGTACCACGCCCAGGAGAAGATTGTGAACGTGCCGGGTTCCAATACCACCGGCAAGCGTGGCGGCATTCTCAATTCTGTTACACGAGTCGTAATCAAGCCGACCAACATGATTGGTGGCTACGTGCAGCTGGCCTACAGCTTCAACTATTACGGCACAGTGGGTTGCAACCGTGATACCGAGGTGATTATGCGAAAAGTCGCCGACAAGGATATCGATTGGCTGGAAGGTGCACTTACTCCAGATCGGGAAGCGCAACTCAACCCGCCCGGTATTGGCAGTCGTTAGTCGTCGTGTGAACTGGGTCATTCGTGAACTGGATATATTAGGAGAAACCTATGAAAGTACGTGCACAATTCGCATTTGTCTTTAATCTCGACAAATGCATCGGCTGCCATACCTGCTCGGTTACATGCAAGAACACCTGGACCAACCGCAAGGGTGTGGAATACGTATGGTTCAACAACGTTGAGTCCAAGCCCGGCATCGGCTATCCGAAGCAGTGGGAAAACCAGGAGAAATGGAAAGGCGGCTGGACGTTGAACAACGGCAAGCTGGAGCTGAAATCCGGCGGGCGTATGTCGAAGCTGTTGAATATCTTTGCCAACCCCGATCTGCCGGAAATTGACGACTACTACGAGCCGTTCACCTACAACTACGCACGCCTGCAAAATGCGCCGTTGTCCGAGGCAGCGCCGACGGCACGCCCGCTTTCGATGATCACAGGCGACCCCATGGAAAAGATCACCTGGGGGCCGAACTGGGAAGATGACCTGGCGGGTGAATACGCTAAGCGTGGCCAGGACAAGAACATGGACGACATCCAGAAGGAGATGTATGGCCAGTTCGAGAACACCTTCAATCTCTATTTGCCGCGTATCTGCAACCACTGCATGAACCCGGCCTGTGTGGCAGCCTGCCCTTCCGGTTCGCTCTACAAGCGCGAAGAGGACGGCATCGTGCTGGCCGATCAGGACAAATGCCGTGGCTGGCGCTTCTGCATGAGCGCATGCCCCTACAAAAAGGTGTTCTACAACTGGGAATCCGGCAAGGCCGAAAAGTGCATCGGTTGCTACCCGCGTGTCGAGTCCGGCATGCCGACGGTCTGCTCCGAATCCTGCGTCGGCCGCATTCGTTACAACGGCATCATGCTTTATGACGCCGATCGCATCGAAGAGCTTGCCAGTACGGAAAATGACCAGGATCTGTACGAAGCACAGTGCAACATCTTCCTCGATCCCAACGATCCGGAAGTGATTGCGGCAGCCAGGGCAGAAGGGATCAACGAAGACTGGATCCAGGCAGCCCAGAAGTCGCCGATCTACAAAATGGCCATCGACTGGAAAATTGCCTTCCCGCTGCACCCTGAGTTCCGCACTCTGCCGATGGTCTGGTATGTACCGCCGCTTTCACCGGTCCAGTCCCAGATCGACCAGGGCAACCTGCCGGTTGGTCCGGACGGTGCGATCCCGGAGGCGGGGACCCTGCGTACGCCGATGAAGTATCTTGCCAATCTGTTCACCGCAGGTAAGGAAGAGCCCGTTCTCAGTGCAATGAATCGCCTCATCGCCATGCGCAGCTATCAGCGCTCGGTGCATGTCGAGGGCGTCGCGGATACACGGCCTCTTGAAGCTGCGGGCATTACGGAAGAGCAGGCCAAGGAGATGTACCGCTACCTGGCGATTGCCAACTATGAAGACCGTTTCGTTATTCCTACCGGTCACGCAGAGGAGCGGATGGAAGACGCCTACGGTTTCCAGGGTCAAAACGGGTTTACCTTCGGTAACAGCTCTTCGTCGGGCATCAATACGATCTCCCTGTTTCCGCGGCGGCGCAAGGAAACACCAGAGCCGGCTGACCTGGCTCCGCCTGCAGACAAGAAGAGCTAGGAGGAAGTGCCATGCCCATATTCAAAATAATATCGGCGCTGCTGGACTACCCGGATCAGGAGTTGATCGATCATTTACCGGAAATACGTGCTGAAGTCGAAGAGAGTCAGCGGATTGACAGCGAGGAGAAGGAGCGTTTGTTCAAGTTCCTTGACCACCTGACCAATACGCCGCTGACTCAACAGCAGATTGATTACGTAAAAACCTTCGATATGACGCCGGAGCACAGCTTGCATTTGACCCACCATCTGTTCGGTGACGACAACGACAGGGATCGCGGTCCGGCGTTGATCGATCTGGGTGAGCTGTACAAGGATTACGGCATTAAGGTGGCAACGAATGAGTTGCCCGACTTTTTGCCAGTGATCCTGGAATTCGCCGCAATGCTGGAGGACAGCGAGGCGACGACATTCCTGTCTGACGCTCACAAGGTATTGGCAGTGCTAACGGACAACCTGGAGAAGGCCGACAGCCCTTATGCAGCGCTGCTTTCTATCGTTAAAAACCGCGCTTCACTGACTCGTTTGGCTGCTTGAGACTGGTGGTTGAACCGTGAAGATAACAACTTTATTGGTGGCCGCATCTGGCGCGGCCAGAGGAGAGTAATGTGGATTACTTGAATTTCTTTGCTTTTGGCGTCTATCCCTATCTGGCGGGGTCGGTGTTTCTTATTGGCAGTTGGATACGTTTCGACCGCGAGCAATACGGCTGGACCAGTTCGTCCAGTCAGCTGCTCTCCTCGTCGGGTGTTCGTCTGTCCAGCAATCTGTTCCACATAGGCATTATCGGTATTTTCTTCGGCCATTTGATCGGGCTGTTGTCACCGTATGCCGTCTGGGAGGCCATCTCGCTGTCCAGTCTTGGCAAACAGAATATTGCCATGTATGGCGGCGGGTTCCTTGGCATACTTTGCCTGATCGGGGGCGCCATGCTGTGGTGGCGGCGTGTGACCAACCCACGTGTTCGCGCAGCAGGTCGTGTCTCGGATCTGGTCATTCTGAGCTGGCTTCTTGTTACCTTGATGCTCGGACTCGGTACTACCTTTGCAACTGCACAGCATGCGGCGCATGGCAGTGCCGATACCATGATGGCCATGGCTCAGTGGGCCAAGAGCATCGTGCTGTTCGGTCCCAAGCCTGAGCTGGTCGCGGAAACGCAGTTGATCTTCCGTCTGCACTTGATCTTTGGCATGACGGTTTTCCTGCTGTTTCCGTTTACCCGTCTGGTGCACATCTGGAGCGCACCCATCGGCTATTTGGGACGTGCCTATCAGATTGTTCGTACCAACCGTGCCGGTGCCCATTAGTAACTGACCCCTCCCATGTATCTGCCACCATCCCTTCCGGGATGGTGGCAGATACATCCTGCTTTTCTCCAAGAACTATCCACGATCATGAATATGAGCGAGACCGTTGGTTGTGACAAGGTGAATACGCGTGGCAGAATGCGGCGCTATCTCCAGACGCTAAGTTGGTTGTTACTCGTAGTGGCGATCGGTCTGGGAGTACACTTTACGATCCAGTTCATCACCAAGGGTGGCTCAGCACATTCCGGGGAGTCTCCGGCATTGCCCAAAATCCTTGAGTTGGAGAACAGTAGTCCTGAACAGGCGCGCAAGGCCAGGGCCGGGATGCGCAAATACGATGCAATCTGCCGGCTCTGCCATCACCGTGACGGACATGGTGGCCGTTTCACCCCCAGCCTGGCCGGCAAATCAGCCATCGGAGTCGAGACCATGCTCAACCTCTATCGAGACGGCCAAAAGGTCGGTCCAATGACAGAACTGATGGCACCGTGGGCCAAAGAACTTTCCGACGAAGAAATTCGGAATCTGGGTATTTACATCGAATTACTGGATTGAACCTTTGGCTTGGTTCAAGCCCGGCGAGGGTGCCTGAACGTTCCCTGCATATGCCTTCCTGTGCTGGCCCCCGCTTTCCGGAGGGCTTTTTGGTTTTTCGTTTTCCACGTGTAGGATGAACAGGAGGAGCAATGCCAAATCCCTGCCGATCCGCAGTCTGGCGCTCCTCCAACCGTGATCAGTACCTACCTCCAAAGGGGTAGCGCCTCTTCTGTATTTACCTGATTTGGTGGCTGCGAAATGATGACGACAATAGTTCGATGGACGATAACGGAGGCGGACGGATGAATACCAATCCGTGGGCGCACAAAACAAATACCATACTGGTCAATGGTCAGCCCGTGATGACCGATTCGGAAGGCTATATCCAGAATATGGGCGACTGGTCGGAAGACTTCGCCGTAGCGCTCGCAGCGCACGAAGGGCTTGAGCTGACCGATGACCACTGGGATGTCATTCACTACATCCGCGAGTACTATGAAGAGCACAATGTTCAGGCCCAGGTAAGAACCATGATCAAGCACTTCAAGGCGAAGTGGGGCCCGGAAAAGGGCAACAACCGCTACTTGCACGACATCTTTCCAAAGGGGGGGCCGCAGAAACAGGGCAACCGCCTGGCGGGCATTCGCAAGACCAAGGGCGAGCACTGAGGCGAGTAACTCCGGAGAGCGAGGCTTGCCGCTTTGCAGATCCGACGTCCCGGCGAACGCTGCACTGCTTCCAGAGGGCCAGAATATGCTGAAAGACGGGCACGGGCGGCAAGTCGACTACTTGCGGGTTTCGGTAACGGACCGTTGCGATCTGCGCTGTTTCTACTGTCTGCCGAAGGGCTTTAAAGGCTTCTGTGGACATGAGGAGCGGCTCTCACCGGAAGAAATCGGGAGATTGGTCGAGGCATTCGCCGAGCTGGGTGTTTCCCGGGTCCGCCTGACCGGCGGCGAACCGCTGGTGCGTACAGATATCGTTGAGGTATGTGAGGCGGTAGCGAACATTCCCGGTATTGAAGACCTGTCACTTTCCACCAACGGAATACGGCTCGGGAAACTGGCAGGGGCGCTAAAGAAGGCCGGAGTCGACCGGCTCAATGTCAGCCTTGACTCGTTGCGTGCCGAGCGGTTCGCCGAGATTACCGGTGGCGGTAATCTGCAGTCAGTACTCGATGGTGTATCAGCAGCCATTGACGCCGGTCTGACACCGATGAAGGTCAATGCGGTGGTGATGAAGGGAATCAACGACGACGAAGTCGAGGCGATGGCCTCCTACTGTGATGCGCACGGCATCACGCTTCGCTTTATCGAGACCATGCCGATGGGGCAGACCGGACAGGATGCCGCCGACCGATTCGTTGATCTGCGCGAGGTACGTGAACGCCTGGAGGCGACCTACGAGCTGATTCCCGATGTCTTTCCCGGAGGCGGTCCGGCACGCTATGTCCGAATATCGGGGACGGATACCCGCATCGGTTTTATTACTCCCTTGTCTCAGCATTTCTGCGATACCTGCAATCGGGTCCGTGTGGGTTCCGATGGGGTGCTCTATACCTGCCTGGGGAATGAACACGCCGTGCCACTGCGTCCCTGGCTTCGAGACGGGACACGGGAAGGGCTGATCGAAACCATTCGGGACGCGTTGGCTCGCAAACCGGCCCGCCATGACTTCGGTGGAGATACGCGAGTCGTACGTTATATGGCGCAAACGGGTGGGTGAATGCCGCTCGAGCCGGCCTATGTGTTCTCTGCGCCTGAGATGAGGACTGCAGCCGGGAAGTTGTGAATCAGATCAGCGGCCGGTATCCGGTCTGATTCGGTCTCGAAGACTTCGTCGGTAAACCAGTTTCGGAAGCGCCCTTTGAATGGCCACTCCACCTGGGTATCAATCCAGACAAGCTCGCCGGTGGGGCGATTGCTATCGGTCATCAACCGGGTGAACCATCTCGGTACCACCACTACCAGCCACTGTCCCCGGTCTTCCCTGGCGAAGGCACACAGATGCTCCGACATAGCTCCTTCCGTTGCCAAAGGCGTGTATTCGCCTTCCAGAAACAGCCGCGGGAAGCGGCGGCGTAGCGTCAGAAGCCGCCAGGTGATAAAAAGCTTGATCCGGCCGTCATCAATGTGGTCCATCAGATCGCGAGCAAGGTTGGTATTGGGTCGCTGGCCGATCAGGTCGTCGAGCAGCCGCTTGCGCAATGCGTAATCGACCGGATGGCGATTGTCCGGGTCCACCAACGCAAACTCCCACAACTCGTTGCCCTGGTAAATGTCCGGCACTCCGGGAGAGGTGAGCTTGAGTGTCACTTGGGAAAGGGAATTAAACAGGCCGAAGCGGGAGACCCGCTCCACGAACGGCTGGAAGTCGCTGAGAAAGCGGTTGTTGGTGTCGGAGAGCAGGCTTTCAACGAAGTGCACCACGGCTTTTTCATATTCCTCGTTCGGATTAATCCACGAGGTATGTACCTTGGCCTCCTTGACTGCCTTCAACATGTAGTCCCGAATTCGTCCCCGAAACGCCTCCAGACCATGATTGTCTTCAAGGTGCAGCGGCCAGGCTCCCACCAGTGTCTGATAGAGAAAATACTCATCGTTGCGTGATGGTGCCGATTCATCATCGACCATCATTTTCTTTGTACGATTGAGGCGGCTCCAGCGACTGACATGGCGCTGCCACTCGTTTGGCAACTCTGAGATCACGTTGATTCGGGCGCGAACATCTTCGCTGCGCTTCGTGTCATGCGTTGATGTCGACAGCATCGTCGCGGGCCAATGCTGGAGTCGTTCGGCATTGGTGTGATGAAATGCGGATACAGACAGACAAAACCGGCGCGGATCGCCCCCCACTTCGTTGAGGGAAATAAGCCGGTTGTACACATAAAAGGCCGTATCCTCCATGCCCTTCGCCATCACCGGAGCGGTGTATTGCTGGAATTTCATAGTGAAGGCGAGCGCCTGTCGTCGAAGCTCTTCATTCTCCAACATCGTCTCTTCGCCCAGGAGAACGTCTTTTGCGAAATCAAAGATACTGATGTCGGTGGCCGGACTGCGTTTCTTCGCCCACGCTACCGCCCAGTCGATGTATCTCCGGTCCTCCTCCTTGAGGGGGGTGCTGCCACTGACATAGGTGCGGTAAACGGGAAAGCTGGCAACGATGACCATCAGGGCGTTGCGCAGGCCATTGAGGGTGAAATCACGTGTGTAACGGTTATGTTGTGCAATCTGGTCGAGCATGTTGGCCAGCACCGCTAGTTCACTCGACAGCTGGGTCTTGATCACCAGCTTTTTCTTCTCGAACAGGAGTTCATCGAACTCGCGGCGGTTACCCGTAAAGCGGTTGTAGAGTCTGGTCAGCTCGTTCTCGGAATCGGGAAAGACAAGTAGACCACTTAGCAGATTCGCGAAATCGTACCCGGTTGTGCCATGAACCGGCCAGTCATCCGGAAGATGTTCATGGGTGCCGAGGATCTTTTCCACCACCAGATAGAACGGCGGTACCGGAGAAACCGTGGGCGTTTTCTCCGGGGACAGTGCCCGTGAACCGGCCTTTTGCAGTTGACGGTAGTAGTCGGCCGGATCATACAGACCATCCGGATGATCGATACGTACTCCGTCCAGACTGCCATCCTGCATCAGTTGCAGGACGAGGTGGTGGGTGTGCTCGAAGACTACCGGCTCTTCCTGGCGCAGTCCCGCCAACTCGTTGATATCGAAGAACCGGCGATAGTTGATGTCGTCAGAGGCCACCTGCCAGAATGCCAGGCGATAGGCCTGCTGCTCGAGCAGCCGGTGCAGGGCATCGAATGATGGCCCCTTGCCCGCAGTACCGTTGAAGCGTTCAACGCAGGCGTTGACGTATTCGGCTATTTCCGGTGCCCGATGACACAATTCGGCCAGGTGACGCTTGTGGATCTCCTTGTCACGGCGGCGTTCAGCCAGCCGGTCCCCGGATTGATCCCAGCGTGCCGGCAGATGACCGAAGGAGGTGATAAGGGCCTGCAGATCCTGTAACGCCGGATTCTGGTCGCTCCGGCTCCCAGAGAGGTCCTCCATTCCGGATTCGAGAATAACGGGATAGGTGGCGGGGTCGATCGGAAACCGATGCTCCCAGTACCAGACGCTGAACTCGCCACGCTCCACTTCGAACTCCAGGGTGAGTTGTCCATCCTCGAGCACCTGTCCGTAGTGGTCTCCCAGCACGGGAATCAGCACCTTGCCGCGCAGGACCTCCTTGATGGGCCGCCAGTCGATATCGAAGAACATGGCGTATGCCGAGGTGGGCCCGTTTTCCAGAACATCCAGCCACCATGCATTGTCGTTCCCGAATATAGCCATGTGATTGGGTACCAGGTCGAGGATCTGTCCCATGCCATGGTCGTGAAGGGTGTTGACGAAATGGTGAAAGCTTTCGCCATCGCCGATTTCTGGGTTGAGCTCACTGTGATCGACGATATCGTAGCCGTGACTGCTGCCGGCCCGTGCCTTCAGGTAGGGTGAGGCGTAGGCGTGGCTGACGCCGAGGCGATCAAGATAGGGAACCAAACGGGCAGCATCGGCAAAGGTGAATTCGCGATTGAACTGCAGCCTGTACGTGCTGAGTGGAATACGTTGCTGTTCAGCCATGCCGCTTCCCACCATTCGATACGGCGTTATCGATATACCAGACGGCAGACCAGGGGGGGAGCCCGGCCGGGCCGACACCCTCCGGTGCGGTCGGCCAGGCGAAAAGAAGTTCACCCGGGCCGGAGATTGCACCGGGCAGGGAAGCGTCTCCCAGGTTGGTATAGAGGTCGAGAACCGCGCCATCCGGGCAGTGCCACCAGACACGCAGTGCCCGTTCGCCAATGCTCTCATAACCCGAATCCCAGTCGCTCCCACTCAGATGGGGAACCAGAGAACGGTTGCGGATCTGAAGCAGTTCCTGATGCAACTGAAACCAGCGCTGCCCTTCGGGATGCTCCTGTTCCTCCCAACGAAGGATGGCGCTGGTAAAGGTTTCTTCGGCCATTGGGTCCGGTATCCGTTTACGGAAGCCGGGATCGGAAAACTGGGGAAAGCGTTCGAACTCGCGGCGCCTTCCCTCGGTGACCGCCTCGCGCAGGTCATCGCCAAAATCACAAAAGAACGGAAATGGCTGCCGGCTGCCCCACTCCTGGCCCATAAAGAGGAGGGGAGGAGCCGGTGCCAGCAGCAGGACCGTCAAGGCAGCCCCTACCGCCTCTTCGGACGCGAGCTGCGTCGGTCGTTCACCGAAGGCGCGGTTGCCGACCTGGTCATGGTTCTGCAGAAACGACACGAAAGCCAGCGGGGGAAGATGCGCGCTCGGCTCTCCCCGAGGTGCACCTTGGCGATGCTTTGAGGGTTCTCCCTGATAGGCAAATCCTTCCGCCAGACAGCGCCCCAGATGCGCGATTGGCCCCTGCGCGTAATCCTGGTAGTAGCCGGAAGTCTCACCGGTAATCAGAACGTGAAGTGCATGGTGAATGTCATCGTTCCACTGTGACTGGTACCAGCGGGGTTTGTCGCCTGCGCGTTCCAGATAATGAGCAATATTGTTTTCGTTCTCGAGCACCAGGTGTACTTGCCTCTCACGGCCGGGACCGTCTGCCACCGCCTGCGCAAGATCCTCGAGAATGTCCGGCCGGGAGTCGTCGCATATGGCGTGAACGGCATCCAGGCGCAGACCGTCGAAGTGATATTCATTCAGCCAGTAAAGCGCGTTTTCGATAAAGTAGCGTCGTACCCAGTGGTTCTGATCACCATCGAAATTGATCGCGGCTCCCCAGGGCGTATGGTGCCGCTCATTGAAAAACTGCGGGGCATACAGGTGGAGATAATTACCCTCCGGCCCGAAGTGGTTGTAGACCACATCCAGGAACATCATCATTCCCCGTTCATGGGCCGCCTGTACCAGCCGCTTGAGGTCTTCGGGGGTTCCGTAGCGAGCGTCCGGCGCGAAAGGCAGAACTCCGTCATATCCCCAATTGCGACGGCCGGGGAAATCGGCGACAGGCATCAATTCGACAGCCGTGACACCCAGTTCGGCCAGGTGGTCGAGACGTGTTTCTACACCGGAAAATGTGCCCGAATCGGTGAAGCTGCCCACGTGAAGCTCATAGAAAACGGCTTCCTCCCAAGGGCGTCCGTTCCACGCCTCGTCCCGCCACTCAAACGCTTGAGAATCGACCACCTGAGCGGGGCCGTGAACATCCTGTGGCTGGTATCGGGAGGCCGGGTCCGGCACCAGGGTATCCTGGCCCCCTATGCGGTACCGGTAGTTTGTGCCGGCAGCCGCGCGATCGGTTTCGAGGGCAAACCAGCCATCATCGAGGGCTTCCATAGTCAGCGACTCTGACCCCTGGGCTCCGTCCAGGCATAGCTCCACCTCGCGGGTGTCCGGCGCCCAGAGCCGAAACCGGACACCACCGGATGGGATGATCTCCGCGCCAAAGGGCATTGTGTGCTTACGCCGCATGAATTCTCCTAAATACGTGTTCCAAATTGGTGTCCTTGCATGTAGGAGCGACGGAAGTCGCGATAACACCGAATCGCGGCTTCCGCCGCTCCTACACTCGGTATGTCACCAAAGGAGCGTGTTGGAGACGATTTCTGTACAGCTATTTAGGCTGCTCCCCATTTCTGCCCCGTCCATTGGGCCAAGAGCGCCATCGAGCGGCTTCGCAGGGGGTACTCGCCTCCCGAATAAAAATAGCGTCCATCGTCACGTTTACCCTCTTCATAACTGGTGTCGACAACAACGCCCCAGCGTGCTTTCGGCGGAAAGGGCGGGATCTTGAAAGGTATCTCCTCGTGATGGGCATTGAGCAGGAGCAGCATATTGTCATCCTTTACCGGTTGTCCCTTGGCGTCGGTTTCTTCGATGGCTCCGGCAAAAAAGACTCCTAGACAGCGAGCGAATGACTGTTGCCACTCCTCGTCTGTCATTTCCCTGCCATCCGGTCGCAGCCATGTGATGTCCTTGACACCCGCTCCCTTGATGCGGCGGCCCTGAAAGAAATAGTTTCGGTGGAAGGTGGGATGGTGTTTTCGAAGACGGATCATGGATTCGGTGAAGCGGATCAGTTCCCGATCTTCGGCAGAGAGGTCCCAATTGACCCAGCTGATCTCGTTGTCCTGGCAGTAGGCGTTGTTATTGCCATATTGTGTTCGCCCCATTTCGTCCCCGCCGACCAGCATCGGAATCCCCTGGGAGAAAAACAGCGTGGCGAGAAAGTTGCGTTTCTGTTGCGCGCGAAGGCCTCTGATGTGCTTGTTGACAGTGGGTCCTTCATGGCCGCAGTTCCAGCTGCGGTTGTGATCCTCGCCGTCGTCGTTGTTTTCGCCGTTGGCCTCATTGTGCTTGCGGCTGTAGCTGACCAAGTCCTGTAGTGTGAAACCGTCATGGGCGGTGATGAAATTGACTGAGGCAAAGGGGCGGCGACCGCTCTGCTCATACAGGTCGGAAGAGCCGGTGAGCCTATAGCCGAGTTCACCGATGACGCCGCCATCCCCCTTCCAGTAGGAGCGCACGGTGTCGCGGTATTTGCCATTCCATTCGGTCCACCCGACGGGAAAGTTTCCAACCTGGTACCCGCCCTCGCCGAGATCCCAGGGTTCGGCGATCAGCTTTACCTGAGAGAGGGTCGGGTCCTGGTGGATAATGTCGAAGAAGGCCCCCAAGCGGTTGACTTCATGCAGCTCCCGCGCCAGTGCCGAGGCGAGATCGAAACGAAATCCGTCCACATGCATTTCCTGCACCCAGTAGCGTAGCGAATCCATAATCAGCTGCAATACGCGCGGATGCATCATGTTCAGGGTGTTGCCGCAGCCGGTGTAATCCATGTAATAGCGCTGATCGTCCTGCACCATACGGTAGTAGGCCGCATTGTCGATTCCACGGAAGGCGAGGGTAGGGCCCAGATGGTTGCCCTCGGCCGTGTGGTTGTAGACCACATCGAGAATCACCTCGATGCCGGCCGAATGGAACGTCTTGACCATCGTCTTGAATTCGTTCACCTGGCCACTTGCGGAATAGCGCATGTCCGGCGCAAAAAAGCCGATGGAGTTGTAGCCCCAGTAGTTCCGCAGGCGTTTTTCGACCAGATGGCGATCGTCGACGAAAGCGTGCACCGGCATGAGTTCCACCGCCGTAACACCGAGACGTTTCAGATGCTCTGTCACCGGTGCCGTGGCGAGTCCCGCATAGGTTCCACGGAGTGGGGCGGGGATCTCCGGGTGCTGGGCCGTGTAGCCCTTGACGTGCAGCTCATAGATGATGGTGTCGTCCCAGGCAATGTTGGGAGCGCGGTCGTCACTCCAGGTGAAGGCCGTGTCGATTACCCGGCACTTCAGCATACCGGCCGAGCTGTCCCGTTTGTCGGGGGTCAGATCCGCTTCGGGATCGCCAATGTGGTAGCCAAAGAGGGCGTCGCTCCAGCGCAATGAGCCTACAAGGTCCTTTGCATAGGGGTCGATAAGCAGTTTGTGAGGATTGAAGCGGTGCCCTGATGCCGGGTCGTAGGGGCCATGGACACGATAGCCATAGAGTTGCCCCGGACGGACCTCGGGCAGATAGCAGTGCCACACCTGGTCCGTCTGCCAGGGAACATCTAGCCGCTGGATCTCGCGCCTTCCCTTGGGGTCGAACAGGCATAGCTGTACCTTGTCGGCATGCTCGCTGAACAGGGCGAAATTGACACCTTCACCAGTCCAGGTCGCTCCCAGGGGATAGGGGTTGCCGCGCCAAACGGCCAGTCCGTTTCTTTTCATATCGCTCCTTGACGGTCGCGTGCCGAAGCTCCAGCCAAGCTTGATGGCCCCTCGCGCTGTCTGTTTATCGGGTACTTCGGTTGGTTTCCAAAAACCTGGAAAGGAACGGATTTAACCAATAATGATCCGATTCGCGGCGCCGTGGAGCAGGCCTACGCTCAGGGTCAGGTATTCCCGCAGTTGACGAGTCAACAGGAAATTGTCGCGCACAAACTCCCGAGCCTTGGAGCTCATCTCGTGCATTTTTGCAGGCTGTCTGAAAAGATAGCGCATCCGCAGCGCGGCGCCTTCGGGGGTATTGACCAGAAAGCCTGTGTGGTGATCGACCACTTGCAGGCGAATACCTCCGGTATCTCCGCCGATGACCGGTTTGCCCTTCCACATGCCCTCGGTCACCGTCAGACCGAAGCCCTCCCGGATGGATTTCTGTATCACGATGTCGGCGATGCGCTGCAGTGCATTGATGGTCCGGTGGGCATCCGCGGGAAGCAGGAGGACGTGAATATCATCGTCTTCCTCCGCGGCCGAGTGCACCTCTTCAAGGACCAATTCGCCTTCCGGGTCGTCGCTGGCACCGCCGCCGGCCAGTACCAACTGTAGTTGCGGCATGAACTTCTTGGCTAACCGATAGGAACGGATCACTCCCACCGGATCCTTGAAACGGTCATAGCGGGAGATCTGTGCCACTATCGGTCGACTGGTATCCAGGTTGAAGCGCTCAGCCACTTCCTGAAGCTCGTCCGCATCAATGTCGACATTTTTTTCCGAAAGAGGGTCGATGCTGGGCGGAATGATGTATTCCAGGTTGGGTAGCGGCTGGGCAAACGCTGGCAGCGAAAACACGCTGGCATCATAGGCGGAAAGGTGCTGACGCAGGTATTTCCAGACGATCCGGTCCGGATGGCTGACATCGATGTGGCAGCGCCACACCCACTTGCCCTTGCGGTTTGGGCATAAACCTAGCAGGGGAGCCGGCTGGGGGTCATGGATGAATACCACGTCGGCCTCTTCCAGCACCCCCCGCAGTCTTTCTGCATTGGCGACATTGGTCTCTTCATAAGCCTGGTAGAGGTGATCGGGTATCCGCAAGGGATTTCCCTGAAGGGCGTTGTGCATGCTCTTCGTACACTGGTAAAACTCCATGTTGCCGTTGATCACTTCCCAGCGCGTATCGATCCCCAGTTCGTTGCTGAGGGGCACCAGTTTGTCCAGGATCTCCGCTACGCCACCACCCACTCGGGTGGAATTGACGTGCACCATGGTCATGCCGGCCAGAGGCTCGCTCAGTTGGCGAAGGTGATCGATGACCTCTTCACCGGCTACCTCGGCGTAGGCTTCTAGCATGCCGCTCATGAAGCACTCTCCTTGAAGTATTCCCGGAATACATTGATCAGATTGCTGCGCAGTTCGGTCATCGGCGCGAAGTAGGGGTCTACCTGTGCAAGCCGTACCGCCAGGTCATCGAATTCATGACCAAAACCGCTGAGCCAGAACCGAAAGTCGTCCACGCCTTCCGGAAAACGCTGCCGGGCGTCGATGAAATGGTAGAAGATGCTGGTACTTGATACATGGGGCAGCAGTGCACAGAGTTCCCTGGGATTCGAGACCCGGCTGTGGGTATCGAAGACCACAATTTGAGATCGGATGAACTCAAAGGACCGCCCCGCGGGCATCCAGCGCAGGAATTCCCGTTCCTCAAGACGCTCCTCCACCAGTTCGACAAGCTCGTTGCGCAGGGTATTGGGGTCGGTGAACTCGGTGGGGTCTACAACCGCCAGTTTTTCCGCCAGCGTACCGTCGTGCAGCCCGTGGCGGGCCCATGAGGCAAAATCGTTGTTAAATTCCCGTTCTTCGAAACGCGGCTGGATAAGACCGCCCCAGAAATGGTAGTAGATACTGTCCTCATTGATGGTTACGAGGTGATCACGCAGTTCCTTCAAGGAATGGGCGCGTTTTCCCGTGGCAATAGCGATCAAGGCGCAGTCCTTGAGCGCAAAATGGCCGGGTGAGTCCTGTGGCGAGGTATCATCGGCTTGCATGGACAATCGCGTCCCTCCTTGCCATCCACGGGCTTGCTGTAGCAAGTATAGTCACCCGGTTTTTCGGGGCGAAACCCGGGAAACCGTATGCCTGTGATTAGCTTGGGGGGTTCTCTTCCAGCCGTTGGTGGCAGGGTGGAGGTGTATCACTATAAACAACCAAGTGGAACACACTGTTATATTCCTATCCCTTTGGTCTAATTGACCCCCTTCAGAGCGCATGTAAAAATCCCATACCCACAATATTCGTAAAATCGGTTATTTAGAAAGTACTTAAATACTAAAAATGAAAAAACCGGTTAGATACTCTGTCACTTAATTTAAGGTTTCAGCGAGGATAGGATGCTAGGTTTCGGGAAAAAAAACTCAAAGCTTGGTCGAAAACCGATGGTTATCGGCCTGGTGATTTTTGTCGCGGGATTCGCCAGCTATGGTGGTGTAAACACGTTCTTCACCTCTACCAATGAGATGGAGTTCTGCACCTCCTGTCATTCGATGAAGATCAACTTCGAGGAGTACAAAGAGACCGTGCACTACAAGAGTGCATCCGGGGTGCGTGCGACCTGTTCCGATTGCCATGTGCCCAAGGAGTTCTTACCAAAGATCAAGGCGAAGATTATTGCTGCCAAGGACGTCTACCACGAAATCATCGGAACAGTGGATACCAAGGAAAAATTCGAGGCGCATCGATGGGACATGGCAACGCGCGTTTGGGAAAAAATGGAGGCGACCGACTCCCGCGAGTGCCGCAGTTGCCACGATTTTGAACAGATGGATCTGTCTGCACAAAGCCGTATGGCCCGTCGCAAGCATGGCCGGGCCGAGATGGAGGGTAAAACCTGTATCGAATGTCACCGCGGAATCGCACACTTCGAGCCCTTCCCGCCGGATGATTGGGTTCCTTCGGAAGAGGAGGGCTAGCCGTTAACGAACTCCAGGAATTCACTGTAGCGTACAGGTACCCGGGAAAGTAGGATGAGGTGTCCTGAAGCAGAATCGTTGAGCTGCTTCCCGCTTTGGGACCGGGAAAACTGAAATGCGTCAAGACCAGGTGAAGGTCGTATTCGCAACGGGGGAAGTCAATGCAAAGACGAAGCTGGATCGCCGTGCTGGCCCTGGCCCTACCGCTGTCGCTTCAGGCCGCGGACATGAATCTGGAAATCAGGGAGGCCGCCATACTCGGCGATGCCGAGAGCGTCGGAGAGTTACTTAAGAAAGGTGCGGACGCCAATGCAGCGGGAGAGTACGGCAAATCGGCACTCATGTTTGCTGTAGAAGAGGGAAATATCGAGGTCGCCAAGCGTTTACTCGAAGCTGGCGCCGATGTTAATGCCAGAAGCGATGCTGGTTGTACCGCATTGACGTTTGCTTCCGAAAGTGGCCATCTGGAATTGGCACAACTGCTCCTGGAAGAGGGGGCGAAAACCGATCCGAAAACCCGGATCGGCTGGGATGCCCTGATGATAGCAGCGCGCTACGGCTACGACGGCATCGTGGAGCAACTGCTCGATGCCGGAGCCTACGTCAATACCTCCGACAAGGACGGTACTACGGCCCTGATGGCTGCTGTCGAGAAGGGCCACCTTGAAACCGCAAAACGTCTGATCGAGGCCGGTACCGAGTTGCACATTCGCAATGGTCAAGGTGCCAGCGCTCTCATGCTAGCCGCAGGCAGTGGTCAGATGGATATGCTGGAACTGCTGCTGGAACAGGGAAACAGCATCAATGCCATTGATGGTAGCGGAGCGTCCGCCCTGCTGTGGGCTGTCGAAGGTGAGCACGAAGATATGATTGCGTATCTTCTGGACCATGGTGCCGATGCCAACCAAGCGGATGCCAATGGGATTACACCGCTAATGAAAGCAGCCGCACTGGGCAACGACGAGGTCGTTAGACTGCTGGTTAGAAATGGTGCCAATCCCGAGTTGAAAAGTCGAGGCAGGAGAACAGCGCTTGATTATGCACGTATCAATCATCACAAAAAAACGTCTCGAATGCTTGAAGAGCTGTTACTCATCGATTAGATTCGGAACCGCGAAGTTATTTTGCGTAAATCATAAAAGTCGACCCAGAAGGGGGGATCAATGAAATATAAAAAGGTCATGCAGGGTGCGCTTGTACTGACTGGCTTCGCTTTCGGTGCCAGTGCATTGGCAGCGACACCGAGTGCCTCCATGCTCGGCAATAGCTGTGCCGGTTGCCATGGACCCAACGGGAACACCGAGGGACCGGCAACGCCCGGCATTGCGGGGATCAGTTCGGAGTATTTCGTCGATGTCATGATGGACTACAAAGCCGATGAGCGGCCGGGTACCATTATGAATCGCATCGCCAAAGGCTACACCGATGAAGAGATCGAGTTGATGGCGAGCTACTTTACTGCGCAGGAGTACGTCCCGCTGGAGCAGGAGTACAACGCTTCCGCTGTACGCTTGGGCGAGATGCTGCACGATCGCTCTTGTGAGAAGTGTCACGAGGATGGTGGTACATTTGCCGAGGATAGTGCCATTCTCGCCGGTCAGCCCAAGCTTTACCTCCAGTGGAGCATGGCCGATTTCCAGGCAGGCGTACGTGAGATGCCCAAAAAGATGAAGCGCCGTATGGACGAAGTCGAGAAAGTCAAAGGCGACGAAGGCTTCAACGCGCTGGTCGACTACTACGCCAGCCAGGGCAAATAAGGGGGACGACAGAAACATGGCAAACTTTACACGTAGAGATTTTATCAAGGTCACCGGTACCGCCGCCGCCGCCAGCTCCCTGACGCTAGCGGCAGGACGGGCGAGTGCCGCACCGAAAGGCAAGGTTGTGATCGTCGGCGGTGGCATCGGCGGCGCAACGACGGCCAAATACATGCGTATGGCCGATCCCTCTATCGAAGTGACGGTCATTGAACCCAACGAGCACTATCACACCTGCTTCATGAGCAACGAGGTGCTCTCCGGTGAGCGGGATATCGATAGCATCCGGTTCGATTACAGCGGTCTCAAGGGACACGGTGTCAATGTCGTACAAGATTACGTAACCGGTATCGATGCAGAGAAAAAGGTCGTCAAGACCCGTGGTGGGCAGTCGTTCCAGTACGATCGCTGTGTGGTCTCGCCCGGTGTCGACTTCCGTTGGGACACCATCGGCGGTTATGACGAGAGCGTGGCCGAGCAGATCCCCCACGCCTGGAAGGCGGGTTCCCAGACGGTGACCCTGCGCAAGCAAATCGAAGCCATGAAAGATGGCGGTACCGTTATCGTCGCGCCGCCGCCCAATCCCTTCCGTTGCCCGCCGGGACCCTATGAGCGCGTTTCGCAGATTGCCTGGTACCTGAAGAACAACAAGCCGAAATCCAAAATCCTTGTTCTGGATCCGAAAGACAAGTTCTCCAAATTTGGTCTGTTCACCGCCGGCTGGAAGAAACACTACGGCTACGGCAGCGATAACTCGATGATTGAATGGGTATCGGGTGCCAACGGCGGCAAGGTTGAATCGGTCGATGCCAAATCCAGGACCGTGCAGGCCGCCGTCGAGTCTTTCAAAGGTGACGTTCTCAATATCATTCCGGCACAGAAAGCGGGAAAAATCGCATTCGATGCCGGGCTGGCTAACGATAGCGGCTGGTGCCCGGTGGACATGAAAACCTTCGAGTCCAAACAGCACAGCAATATCCACGTCATTGGCGACGCTGCCATCATGAGTCCGATGCCGAAGTCGGGATATTCGGCCAACTCCCAGGCCAAGGTATGTGCCGCCGCTGTGGTAGCGCTGCTGAACGGAGATTCGACTCCGCAGCCGTCACTGGTCAATACCTGTTACAGCATCCTCATGCCGGAAGATGCCATGTCCGTGGCAATGGTTTACAACTACTCCGACGGGAAGATCAACAAGGTCGCGGGATCGGGGGGTCTGACTCCTGGTTACGACGACACAACGATGGAGATGCGCAAGCGGGAGGTGGGCTTTGCCCACTCCTGGTTCAATAACATCACTAAAGACGTGTTTGGTTGATCTGCGTTGCAGGGTGACCCAGGAACGGGGCCTTCGGGCCCCGTTTTTTTACCAGGGCAGCTCGCTGCCGTCATAGCGGTAAAAACGACCGTGCATCTTGTGGTCGAACTTTTCCACCAGCCGATACATGCCCGCAACGCTCTCTTCGGGTGAAAGACCATGGGCAGGCCCCATGCGGGTCATCACACCGCCCGGATGGAGAAGCATCAGTCCGATTCCGTGTTCCATGAGTTCGGCCGCAAGTCCCCGCATTGCGGCATTCAGCGCCGCCTTGCTGGAGCGGTAGTAGTAACTTCCCGGAACAGTGATATCTGCGATACTTCCCATATGGCTGCTGATGGGTACCACCAATGGATTTCGGGCCCGTTCGAGGTTGTCGTGAAAGGCCTCGATTATGCGGACCTGACCGAAGACATTGACCTCGAGTGTACGCATCCAGTCATCAAAGCGCAGACTTCCCAGTGTCGTCGCACCCTTTTCCAGGTAGACACCGGCATTGGTGATAAGGAGGTCTATGGGTTGCTCTTCCAGCTCCCAGTACAGGCCGCGAATATCGTCCGCTACGGTAACATCGCAGCGGTGCACGCTGATGCTGTCTTTATGTTCGGCAAACGCGTTTAACTCGGTCGCATCGCCCGGGTGCCGACAGCTGGCAAAGACCCGCCAGTTTTCACTCGTCAAGTGACGGACCCAGGCCAGGCCCAATCCACGGTTACTTCCTGTAATGAGCGCATTTGGCATTTTCGCCTCCCTTTCAGGCCGTCAGATCCGCCTGCCCGATAATCCTGACTCCGCAGTTTTCCAATTCCTGCTGCACAGCCGTATCGTCACACGGATCCACGGGACGCGTAAGATCCCAAATCACATACGTATTGAAGCCCGCGGCTACCGCATCCCGGGCGCTCCAGCGGGCACAAAAGTCCCGCGTCAGTCCGGCTATATAGACGTCCCCGATGCCACGGTCACGTAAATAGCCGGCGAGCCCCGTTGCTGGTCTCTGACCCTGCGAATCCCAGTTATTGCGAAACGCACTGTAGGAGTCCACCAGCGGATCTTCGCCTTTGCGGACGATTGCACTGACCCGCTCCCAGGGCAGGCCTTTGGCGAGTTCTGCGCCGGGACTGTTTTGTACGCAGTGATCGGGCCAAAGCTCCTGAACATGGCCGTAGAGCTCGATTCGGCTCATCGGCTCCTTGCCATGATGACTGGCAAAGGAGATGTGGTCGGGCGGGTGCCAGTCCTGGGTCGCCACCCGGTGTGCAAATAGTTCCGAACGCATCACATCGGCCAGAGGCGCGATGATTTGGTCGGCGCCCCGAACCCCGAGGGCGCCTCCGGGAAGAAAGTCAGGTTGTACATCGACGACCAGCAGCACGCTGCGTTCATTCTGGATGGACATGGCAACTCCCCGGTTTTTTTTCATAAACCTTTCCAAAAGGTAGCCCAACTTTTCGAGCCAATGCCTTGTCTCTGTGGGGCGATTCCTGGTGGCGGGAGAGGATGGCCGTGTATAGGCTTATCGAAACGGGGTTGGACTTGGTGATCTACATGGCTAGTGCGATATTTCCGGTTCGTCACGCCCGCTCGCTTTTGACAGCGGCGATACTTGTTTTGGGCATTCAGCTGGCGCAGGCGCAGCCTGACTTTGTACCTTTGGTGGAGAAGCACAGGAGTTCAGTGGTCAGCATCACCTCCGAGGAAGTTACCGGAGGGGAGGGCGGAATACTGGAGCAGTTGCCGATTCCCGAGGACAGCCCACTGTACGACTACTTCCAAAAGTTCTTCGAGTCGCCTCATGATGGTCAGGGTCCACCGGCGCAGCTGCTGCAGTCCATGGGCTCGGGTTTCATTATTTCCGACGATGGTTATGTGCTTACCAACGCTCATGTGGTTCAGGGAGAGAAAATCCGGGTAACACTCTCGGACCGGCGTCAGTTAACGGCCGAGGTCGTTGGCGAGGATCTGCCCAGTGACCTCGCGCTTTTGAAAATCGATGCCACCGATCTTTCCGTGGCTCCCATCGGTGATTCGGACCAGCTCAAGGTGGGCCAGTGGGTAATGGCCATCGGCGCACCTTTCGGACTCCAGCATACGGCCACGCAAGGCATCATTTCAGGGCTGGGACGCAGCCTTCCCGGCGACTCCTACATCCCGTTCATTCAAACGGATGCGGCGGTTAATCCGGGCAATTCCGGAGGCCCGCTGTTTAGTCTGGATGGCCGGGTGATTGGGGTTAACTCCATGATCTACAGTGGTACCGGTGGTTATATGGGTGTCTCGTTCGCTATTCCAATCAATGTGGCCATGGATGTGGCGGAGCAGTTACGCACCGAGGGGAGGGTGAGTCGCGGCTGGCTCGGTGTGATGATCCAGGAGGTGAGCCCCGAATTGGCTGAATCGTTCGGCCTGGATGAACGACGCGGTGCCCTGGTGAGTGCCGTCATGGATGATAGCCCTGCCGCGGCCGCCGGTCTCCAATCGGGAGACGTCATTCTCTCTTTTGACGGGCAGCCCATATCGAACGCCGATGAATTGCCGACAGTCGTGGCGGGGACCGAAGTCGGGAAAACCGTGTCGATTAACCTTGTTCGTGATGGCCGTGAGCAAGAGATACGGCTCGAAGTCGGTGAACTGCCAGAGGAAGTGGCCGGTGGCGCCACCAGGGAACGCCAGGAGCGCCAAAGCCCCGAGGAGGGGCGCCTCGGCATCTCTGTGAGTGAATTGCCTCCGGAGGGGGGGGAGCCGGGTGTACTGGTCGAGAATGTCTCTCCGGGACCGGCCGCCAGTGCCGGCATTCAACCTGGGGATATTATTCAGCGATTTGCCGGAGAGGAGGTTCGCAATCCCCTACAGTTTCAGCAATTGCTGGAAGAGCTTCCCGGTGGAAGAACGGTAGCAGTCTTGATTCGGCGCGGTGAACAGCCGCTCTTCGTGGCCCTGGACTTGCCGTCCAGCAAGTAGCAAGCACTTGCCGGAGTACCGGTGCAGTATACCAAACTGGAAAAGGAGGAAGTAAACATGGCTAAGGAAAACAAACAGGAAATCACCACTCGGCGGGAAAGCCCGATGGGTCAGCGAATGCCGACCCCCTTCGACGAGATGGAGCGGATGTTCGAGAGTTTCTTCCCCTCGGGTTGGCCACGTCCGATGCGAATGGCACCGCTTTTGGGAGAAATTGCACCGGGCGTCAAGATACCACCGGTCGACATCATCGATCGGGAGGCAGAAATTGTGCTGCGAGCGGAGATGCCGGGAATCGACAAGGACTCCATCGATGTTTCCATGAGCGACAACAGTGTCACCATTCGCGGCTCCAGTCATCACGAGGAAAAGGAATCGGAGGAAAACTACTACCGTAGCGAGATCAGCCGTGGTGCCTTTTCACGTACGGTCACGCTGCCGGCTGATGTGGATGGCGACAAGACCAAGGCCACTTTCAAGGAAGGGGTGCTGGAGCTGACCATGCCGAAGGTCGAGCGTGCCAAGCGGCATTCCATCAAGGTGGAATAGCTCTGTTCGGGCACCGGGCCTCGAAACCGATCAGCTAACGGTGGGGCGGGGTGCAACTCATTGATATTGGGGATGCCATGAATACGTTCCTGTAGGCTCGACGGCCGCGTCCGTGCGGCCGACGCCCCAATATCAACGAGTTGCACCCCGCTCGGTGCCGCAGCCGCTACGCTCCCCCGTCGTCTCGGTTGGATCGAGCACTTCGCCTGCAGCTTTCTCTTCGTCATAGCTATCGATTTTCCCGCCGCCATCGTCCCTGGAAAATGCCTGGGTAACCGCTAGTTTTTAACGCAACAAGGAGCATTCACGGATTCCCAAGGAAGGGGGTTTCATGGCAGATCAGGTCAGTGATTTTCTGCTCGAACGGCTGCATGGTTGGGGTGTTCGCCGTATCTTCGGCTATCCAGGCGATGGCATTAATGGAATCGTTGGTGCGCTGGAACGGGCAAAGGAGAAGCTGGAGTTCATCCAGGTGCGCCATGAAGAGATGGCGGCGTTCATGGCGAGTGCCCACGCCAAATTCACCGGTGAGGTCGGGGTGTGCCTTGCCACTTCCGGGCCCGGCGCAATCCATCTTCTCAACGGCCTTTATGATGCCAAGCTTGACCACCAACCGGTATTGGCGATTGTCGGCCAACAGAAAACCATGGCTCTCGGCGGGGACTATCAGCAGGAAGTCGATCTGCAGGTTCTGTTCAAAGATGTAGCCCACGAGTACATTCATACCATCATGCACCCCGCCCAGCTGCGGCATGTCGTGGACCGTGCAATGCGGATTGCCATGGCCGAGCGCCAGGTGACTGCCATTATCATCCCTGCCGATATCCAGGAGCAGTCGGCGGTTAAAAAACCGCCCCGAATGCATGGAAGTGTCCATTCCGGTATGGGTTACACCGCTCCACGCGTGGTACCCAGAACCGAGGACCTTGAACGGGCAGCGGCGGTGCTCAATGCGGGCAAGAAGGTTGCCGTGCTGATCGGTGCCGGTGCTCAGGGTGCCAGGGACGAAGTGTTACAGGTGGCAGACCTGCTGGGTGCCGGTATCGCCAAGGCTTTGCTGGGCAAGGCTGTGTTAGCGGACGACTTGCCTTTTGTGACGGGCCCGATCGGACTCCTGGGCAGCAAGCCGAGTTGGAAAATGATGAGCGATTGCGACACGCTGTTCATGATCGGTTCGAGTTTTCCCTATTCGGAATGGCTCCCCAAGGAAGGCGATGCGCGCGGAGTCCAAATCGACATCGACCCACGCAAGCTCTCCATGCGCTACCCGATGGAGGTGCCGCTGACGGGCGATACCGCCGACACCCTGCGGGCACTCATTCCGTTTCTGGAGAAAAAGAGTGATCGCTCCTGGCGTGAAAATATCGAAAAGGAGGTGGCGGACTGGTGGAAGACCCTCGAGGCGCGTGCCATGGAAAGCGCCGATCCGATCAATCCGCAACGGGTGTTCTGGGAACTCTCGGCCAAGTTGCCGGACAACTGCATCATCACCGCCGATTCCGGTTCCGCCGCCAATTGGTATGCCCGGGACCTCAAGATTCGTGATGGCATGATGGCGTCTCTATCGGGAGGCTTGGCCACTATGGGTCCGGGCGTTCCCTATGCGATTGCGGCCAAATTTGCTCACCCGGACAGGGCGGTCATCGCCGCCGTGGGCGATGGTGCGATGCAAATGAACGGCAATAGCGAGCTGATTACCGCAGCCAAGTATTACAAGCGCTGGTCGAGCCCGACGCTGGTCATCGTCGTGCTCAATAATCATGACCTAAACCAGGTGACCTGGGAGCAGCGGGTACTGGCCGGCGATCCCAAAAACCCGGCGACCCAAGATATCCCCGAGTTCGCCTATGCGGCTTACGCTGAGCTGATCGGGTTCAAGGGGATTCGGGTCGAGAAACCCGAGGAGCTTGCAGCCGCATTCGATGAGGCACTGGCGGCCGACCGGCCGGCACTGGTCGATGTGCGATGTGATCCGCAGGTCCCGCCTCTTCCTCCTCACATTCGCTTCGATCAGGCGAAGAAATACATGACCGCTATTTTGCATGGTGATCCTGAAACGGCCGGGATCATCAGGAAGTCCGCCAGGGACTTCATGGATGATGTATTCCCGCGCAAGTGAAGGCGGTGAAGGATACGGCCATTCGAAGCGTGACGGTTTCGGCTTATACGGTGCCCACCGACTCGCCCGAATCCGATGGCACGCTGGCCTGGGACAAGACCACACTGGTTCTGGTGGAGTTGGAGGCTGGCGGCCGGGTCGGCATCGGTTACACCTATAGCGGAGTCGCTACCGCGCGATTGCTGCAGGACAAGCTGATCCCATTACTGGAAGGGGTCGATGCCCTGGCCATTGCGGCACGATGGTGGGAGATGCAGGTGGTGGTTCGCAATCTCGGCAGGTTCGGCCTGGCGGCAGCAGCGATCAGCGCTGTGGATACCGCACTCTGGGACCTTAAGGGGAAACTGCTTGAGCTCCCACTGGTGACACTGCTCGGCCAGTATCACGCGGACATGATGATCTACGGCAGCGGCGGGTTCACAGCCTACACCCACCGAGAACTGTCCAGTCAATTGGGCGGATGGGCAGAACAGGGGTTGCTCGCAGTCAAGATGAAGGTGGGAAGGGAGCCGCACCGG
Source organism: Thiohalomonas denitrificans (assembly GCF_900102855.1). NCBI lineage: Bacteria > Pseudomonadati > Pseudomonadota > Gammaproteobacteria > Thiohalomonadales > Thiohalomonadaceae > Thiohalomonas > Thiohalomonas denitrificans. The sequence continues at coordinate 155,202 of NZ_FMWD01000007.1, read as the reverse complement.
GATGCTGAAAGGGTAGGTTGCGCTCGCGATGCGATTGGGTCCGGCGTCCAGCTCTTCGTCGATGCCAATGGAGCCTATGCCCGTAAACAGGCGCTGGAAAAAGCCGAGGTCTTTTCCGCTCACGGCGTCAATTGGTTTGAAGAGCCGGTCTCGTCGGATGACCTTGAAGGACTGCGGATGGTTCGCGATCGCGCGCCGTCGGGACTGGAAGTCAGTGCCGGTGAATACGGCTACGTCCCGGTCGATTTCCGTCGTATGCTGGAGTCCGGGTCGGTGGATGTGCTTCAGGTAGATGCCACGCGCTGCATGGGCATTAGCGGGTTCCTTCGGGTGACAGCGCTCAGCGATGCCTTTCATATTCCCCTCTCAACCCACACCGCACCAGCCCTGCATTTGCATCCGGCCTGCGCCACCCGCGGCGTCCGACACATGGAATGGTTTCACGACCATGTGCGAATCGAGCGCATGCTGTTCGACGGTTTTGTGGAGCCCGCGAGGGGAAGGCTGCGGCCCGATCGGTCACGGCCCGGCTTGGGATTGACGTTTCGTCACAGGGATGCGGAACGTTTCGCGGTCTGATTAGGAGAAGAGATGGAAGCTCAACATCGGACCGTCATTGATGACCTCAACGTCGAAGGGCTAATCACTGCACTTCGCAGCACGGTTTCCGGCGATGTCAAGTTCGATGCAGGGAGCCGCGCCCTCTATGCCACCGATGGCTCCAATTACCGACAACCACCTATCGGATTGGTGATCCCGAAAAGCGCGGACGATGTGGTTGCAACGATTGCCGCCTGCCGCCGCTACCGAGTACCTCTGTTGAACCGCGGCTGCGGTACCTCTTTGGCCGGACAGTGCTGTAATGCTGCGGTGGTGATGGACCTTTCGATCCATCTGAACCACATACTGGAGATCAATCCCGAGGAAAAGTGGGCGCGGGTAGAGCCCGGCGTCATTCTCGACAACCTGCGCGAAGCCGCCGAAGAATACCAGCTCACCTTTGCACCGGACCCTGCCACTCATACGCACAACACCCTCGGTGGAATGATCGGTGACAACTCCTGCGGCGTGCATTCGATGATGGGGGGGCGAACGGCCGACAACGTTATCGAACTGGATATCGTTACCTACGATGGTCTGCGCATGACGGTCGGTGCTACTTCGGACGAAGAGTTGGAAGCCATTATCGCGGAGGGAAAAAGGCGCGGCAGGATCTATCAGGAACTCAAGCAGCTGGTGGATCAGCATGCGGAGGAGATCCGCAGGCGCTATCCCGATATTCCCCGACGTGTATCGGGACACAGCCTTGACGAATTACTCCCCGAAAAGGGATTCAATATCGCCCGCGCCCTGGTGGGTACGGAGTCCACCTGTGTCACCGTTCTGGAGGCCAAGGTCCGGCTGGTAGACAGCCCGCCGTACCGGACACTGCTGGTGCTCGGTTATCCCGATGTCTACGCCGCCGGTGACCATGTCCCTGAAATTCGTCAATTTGGACCGCTGGGTATCGAGGGTCTGGACGCTGGGCTGATCCGGGATATGTGGCGCTCCAATCTGCATTTGGGGTCCATTCCCTATCTGCCTCAAGGGCGTGGCTGGCTCCTGTGCGAGTTTGGCGGCTGGACAAAAGAGGAGGCGATAGGCACGGCCGAGCGGGCCAAAAAGACGCTGGAAAGCTCCAGCCATTCCCCGGAAATGTATCTCTACACCGATCGTGAAGAGCAGAACCGGGTGTGGGAAATCCGCGAATCGGGACTGGGAGCCACCGCACATGTGCCGGGAAAAAAAGACACCTGGCCCGGCTGGGAGGACTCCGCGGTACCGCCCGAGCACGTTGGGGACTATTTGCGAGCGCTGCGTTATTTGTTCGACAAGTATGGGTACGAATGTGACCTGTACGGTCACTTCGGTCAGGGCTGTATCCACACCCGCATCGACTTCGACCTGCGTTCCCGCCAAGGCATCGAACAGTATCGCAAGTTTGCCGAGGAGGCCGCCGACCTGGTGGTCAGCATGGGCGGTTCATTCTCCGGTGAACATGGCGATGGTCAGGCCAGGGGAGAGCTTTTGCCCCGTATGTTCGGTGAGGAGTTGGTTGAGGCGATGCGCCGTTTCAAACGTATCTGGGACCCCACCTGGAAGATGAATCCCGGTAAGGTGATCGATCCCTATCGGATGGATGAAAACCTGCGTCTTGGCACCGACTACAACCCGCCCCACCTGAAAACCGAGTTTCAACTACCGGAGGACAGAGGCGATTTCGCCAACTTTGCACTGCGCTGTGTGGGGGTCGGAAAATGCCGGCGGGAGAAGGGCGGTACCATGTGTCCGAGTTTCATGGTCACCCGTGAAGAGAAACACTCGACCCGTGGTCGCGCCCGGCTGCTGTTCGAGATGGTGAGAGGCGATGTGATCACCAATGGCTGGCGTGAAGAGACGGTAAAAGATGCGCTTGAACTCTGTCTCGCCTGCAAAGGCTGCAAGGGGGAGTGCCCTGTCAATGTGGATATGGCCACCTATAAAGGTGAATTCAATTACCACTACTACAAGCTTCGTCCGAGGCCGCTGAAGCATTATGCCTTCGGTCACCTGGACATCTGGTCGCACTGGGCCTCCAAATCCCCCGCAATCGTCAATGTCCTGATGCATTCAGCCCCGTTGAGTGGATTGGCGAAATGGATGATCGGGATTGCACCACAACGCCAACTCCCCCGTTTTGCGCACCAGACCTTTCAGGCCTGGTTTGCAAAACATGAAACGCCGAACCCGATCGGCCTTCCGGTTCTGCTCTGGCCCGATACTTTCAACAACTACTGGTTTCCCGAGATCCTGAAGTCGGCGGTCCAGGTCCTGGAGGCGGGCGGCTATCGGGTCATGGTACCGGAGAAGAAGGTCTGCTGCGGTCGGCCCCTGTATGACATCGGGATGCTGCCCCGGGCCAAGCGGCTGCTGAAGCGCAACCTTCGCCTGCTTCACAACGAGATCACGGACGGTGTTCCCTTTATCGCCCTGGAACCGGCTTGCGGTGCCACCTTCATCGACGAGCTCGTGAATCTGTTTCCCGACGAGCCGCAGGCCCAGCGTCTGGCCAGGCAAACCTATTCCTTCGCCGCCTTCGTGCAGGAAAATTCCGAACGCTTTGAGCTGCCGTCACTGGATAGCGAAGCGCTGCTGCACCTGCACTGCAACCATAAAGCCCTCCAGTCGACGGAGCCAGACGTGGCGTTGCTGAAAGCCATGGGGATCCGCGCATCGATGCCAACCACCGGGTGCTGTGGAATGGCGGGCTCGTTCGGTTTTGAAAGGGATAAATACGATCTGTCCGTCGCTTGTGGGGAAAGGGTGCTGCTGCCCGAAGTGAGAAACTCCCGCGACCGCCTGGTCATCACCGACGGCTATTCCTGCCGGGAGCAGATCCGCCAGGCCACCGGACGCCGCGCCCTGCATATCGCCGAGGTGGCGCAGATGGCGTTGCAAAAAGGTATTTCCGGAACGGCTTCGAGCAAGTCCCCGGAACCGTTCGAGTAAACCAGGAGGATCCGTAATGAAACCGATCGGAAAACGGCGCTGGGCAATCGCCGAGGGTTATATACCCGGTAGCAGCACCGGTCCGGCACCGGCCATGACTTCGCACGAAACCGCATGCATCCTCAACGCAGGCGACGATGAGGCGAATATCGTGATAACCATCTTCTTCAGCGACCGAGCACCCGCCGGTCCCTATCGGTTTGTCGTGCCGCCCCGGTGTACCCGGCATATTCGTTTCAACAATCTCGACGACCCGGAGCCGATTCCCACCGACACCGACTATGCCAGTGTGATCGAATCGGATGTACCCATCGTCGTTCAACACACCCGACTCGACTCCCGACAGGCGGAGCTGGCACTGCTCTCGACGATGGCCTACGGCAGTGATTGAGCCGGTGCCGGCGTTTGCGGAAACTGCCCCGGGGTGAGACTCTCCTCCGGTAGACATCCACCGGTATTTCAAACTGAACCATGCTGTTCTGGCCCTATATCTTCATTGCACTGTTGATAGGTGCTTCGATCTGGGCGGCACCGCGGGTGGTGCGGCGGGCCTTCCGGGTTCCCCGCCACCGGGAACGCGGAACGCCCGCCGATCGGGATCTCTCCTTCGAAACCGTCGAATTCCCTACCGAACGGGGCAAGCGTCTCTTCGGTTGGTTTATTCCTCCACGGGACGAGGGGCCGCAGCCCGTCATGGCGGTGGTGCACGGCTGGGGCGGCAACGCCGAATTCATGCTGCCGCTGGCTCCCATGCTCCACGAGGCGGGCTGGGGTCTCCTGCTGTTCGATGCGCGCTGCCATGGCAACAGTGATGATGACGATTTTGCCTCGATGCCGCGTTTCGCCGAAGATCTGGAGAACGCGGTCGAGTGGCTCAAGACCCGTCCCGAGGTCGATAGCGTGGGTATCGGCCTGCTGGGTCATTCGGTCGGGGCGGCTGCCAGCCTGCTGCTGGCCTCCCGTCGCGACGATATCACCGCGGTAGTCAGTGTGGCCGCCTTCGCGCATCCGGCGGAAGTGATGCGGCAGATGATGGCAGCCAAACACATTCCGTATTGGCCGGTGGGTCGCTGGGTTCTGCGTTACGTCGAAAAGGCGATCGGGGCAGGCTTTGAAGCTATTGCCCCGCGCAACACGATTACCCGGGTGAGGTGTCCCGTACTGCTCGTTCATGGGGACAGGGACCGTACGGTTCCGGTTGGCGATGTCCATGAGCTGCATGCCCGCGGTGGCACACATGTCGAACTGCTGGTGGTCCCGGGTGCGAACCACTTCTCCATCGATCGGATGCTGGCACACCGCAGTGTGCTGGTGGATTTCCTCAGGAGCACCGCCCCGAAGGGGGACAGCAGTGGTTGACCATCCGGGGTATCGAACGATGCCTGTGCGGCCTGACTAACACCGAAGGGCCCTGTTCCTTGCCTCGGGCACACCAGACCGGCAGAATGCGGAGGCAATGGACCTGCGCAAAATCCTTCACTCCGTATTCGGTTATGAGACCTTCCGGCCACCCCAGGATGAGGTGATGGCCTCCGTGGTCCAGGGACAGGACGTGCTCGTCCTGATGCCGACAGGGGGTGGCAAATCACTTTGCTATCAGATCCCCGCCATTGCCCGCCGTGGCGTCGGAGTGGTGATCTCGCCGCTGATAGCCCTGATGGAAGACCAGGTGACCGCTCTGCGCCAGGCGGGCGTCAAGGCGGCGTTCCTCAATTCCACTCTCGACCGCGCCGAGGCGGACCACGTCGAGGAGCAGCTCCTGCGGGGCGACCTGGACCTGCTCTACGTGGCCCCCGAACGGTTGATGACCGCTCGCTTTCTATCCCTGCTGGAGCGGGCCAGCGTAGCGCTGTTCGCCATTGATGAGGCGCATTGCGTCTCCCAGTGGGGGCACGACTTTCGACCCGAATACATCCAGCTCGCCATACTGGCCGAGCGCTTTCCCGGCATCCCGCGTATCGCCCTGACCGCTACCGCCGATGAGATCACCCGCCGCGAGATCATCGAGCGGCTTCGACTCGGTAATGCACGGGTCTTCATCAGCAGCTTCGACCGGCCCAATATCCACTACCGGCTGGCACAGCGGCGCAGTCCCCGCGAACAGCTGCTCCGCTTCATCCGTGAGGAGCATCCGGGTGAGGCCGGCATTGTCTACTGCATGACCCGAAAACGGGTAGAGGCCACCGCCGAATGGCTGGCGGAGCAGGGCGTCACGGCGCTTCCCTATCACGCCGGCCTGCCCGCCGAGACCCGCCAGTCCAATCAGGCGCGCTTCCGCAACGAGGAGGGCGTGGTGGTGGTGGCGACCATCGCCTTCGGCATGGGGATCGACAAACCCGATGTGCGTTTCGTGGCTCACCTCAATCTGCCCAAAAGCCTGGAGGCCTACTATCAGGAAACCGGCCGGGCAGGGCGCGACGGACTCCCCGCCGATGCCTGGATGGTCTACGGACTGGACGATGTCATTACCCTGCGCCAGATGCTGGAGAGCTCCGAGACGGATGACGCTCACAAGCGCGTCGAGCGCCACAAACTGGAGGCGATGCTCGCCTTCTGCGAACAGACCGACTGCCGCCGTCGTTCCCTGCTTGGTTATTTCGGTGAACAGCGGGATGAGCCTTGCGGTAACTGCGACAGCTGCCTGGAGCCGCCCGAAACCTGGGATGCCACCGTGCCGGCCCAGAAGGCCCTTTCGGTGATACATCGGACGGAACAGCGCTTCGGTGTCAATTACCTCATCGATGTGCTGCTCGGCAAGGAGGATGAGCGTATTCGTCGCTTCGGCCATGACAGGCAGAGCACCTTCGGCATCGGGTCGGAACTGACCGGTACGGAATGGCGCGGCCTGTTTCGTCAGCTTATTGCCAGGGGCTACATCGCCGTGGATGTTCAGGGCCACGGTAGCCTGCAGCTCACCGAAAACTGCCGTCCGGTGTTGCGTGGCGAGGAGAAACTTCTGCTCCGCAAGGAGCGCAAGCCCACCCGAAAGCGTTCGCGAACCGAAAAGCCCGCCACCCGCTTTACCGACGAGTCGGACCGCCGCCTGTGGGCCGCGCTGCGCGAGCGGCGTCGCGAACTGGCTGCAGAGCAGGGCGTGCCACCCTACGTGGTCTTTCATGATGCCACGCTGGTGGAAATGGTCACGGAGCGACCCACCGATCGCAAGGAACTGTTTGAAATCCAGGGCGTCGGCGAGAAGAAAATCGAGGCGTATGGGGAGGCATTTCTCAAGGTGATTCGGCAGCACCTTGCCGCCGAAATCGACACCTGACTTCAAGAATGGTAACTGTTCACTCCCTCGTCATTCCCGCGGAGGCGGGAATCCAGAGAGCAGCGGCATGGCTCAAAATGGATCCCCGCCTGCGCGGGGATGATGGTTGGCCTGCGCGGGGATGACGAATCTCCTATGCCGCACATGATCAACCGGGCGAGCAGTTACAAGAATGGAACGTAAGAGGAGGACCCCATGAAGTACATGCACCTCTTAATGCTGGTCCCGTCGCTGATGTTTCTTTCCGCACCAGTGGCGGCGGATGACATCATCCAGGTACGGCGACTCTCCATGGAAATGGCCCACGATATCGCCCGGGGTGCCGTCGAAGCCTGCCGCGACGAGGGCTATCAGGTGACCGCCGTGGTGGTGGATCGCGATGGCTTCGAACAGATGGTCATGCGCGACACCCTGGCCCCGCGCTTTACCCTGCAAATCGCCCGGGACAAGGCGAATGCCGTCATTCTCTCCGGCGTGGATTCCAGCACCTTTCGCTACAACCGGCAGGATATCCGTGAAGAGATGAATCACGTGGATGGCATCCTGGTTCTCGAAGGGGGTGTTCCGATCCGGGCGGCCGGTTCTCTGGTCGGGGCGGTCGGCATCAGCGGCGCCCCCGGTGGGGACAAGGATGCCGTCTGTGCCAAAGCCGGTGTCGCTGAGGTGCAGGAGCGCCTGGACTTCGCTGACTGACCAACTGCTTTGCTGCTCGCCCGTTCGGGTCCCATGTCCGTCGCATTCCATGCGGGGAAATAGTGTGACACTCAAAGCCCCGCTAATGGGCCAAGGCAAGGCGGCTGCGCAGGGAATGGCGAGCCGCATGCCTGTAGGTCGGTCTTCAGGTCGTCAGCAACGCCGGACTAGTCCATTAGCGCCGCTCCCTTCAGGCCGGCTTCCACAAGCACCCTCGGCTGCGTTGCAGTCGCTTGAATTGGCTACGCGGCCAGTCCTGCGCTCCTGCGCCTTGCCGAGGGCGCTTGTGAGACCGGCTGAGCGTTACTATTTTCCGCATGGACCACTAGACTCGAAGAAATACAGGGAAAGGAGAAATTGCATATGGCTGTGACCGTTGGTGATCCGTTCAAGATCCTGTTTGCGGTGCTTCTGCCGCCCCTTGGCGTTTTCCTGGAAGTCGGGTTGACGAAGCATTTCTGGCTGAATGTGGTGCTGACCATTCTGGGTTACCTTCCCGGTATCGTTCATGCCCTCTATATCATCCTGAAGCGTTAATGGTGGACACTGTGGCGACGGAAGAGGAGCAGCCTTACTGGACGGCCGGGGCGCCATCGGAAATTTATGCCCCCTTACCCGGGCTCACCCGATGCGAAGTGGCCATCATTGGTGGCGGCATCGTCGGACTGACGGTGGCGGAGCGCCTGAAAAAGGCCGGGCGCCATGTCGTCCTGGTAGAAAACGGACGCGTGGGTGCGCAGGTGACGGGTCGCTCCACAGCCAAGGTGACGGCACTGCACGGGCTCGTCTATGACGATCTCATCCAGAAGCACGGGTTCGATGCCGCCAGCGAGTATGCCGATGCCAGCCGGGGCGCGATCCGGTATGTGGAAGAGCGGACCCACGAGTTCAGTATCGATTGCGATCTGACCCGTTCGGCGGCTTACACGATCAGTGAAAAGGGTGCGCAGCGTGAGGCCATCGACCGGGAGGTCGATGCGATGCAACGGCTGGGACTTCCGGTGGAGAGGGTCACTGAAGCGAACTCCCCGATCGCGTTTGACAGCGGCGTGGTGCTGCCCGATCAATTTCAGTTTCAGCCGTACCGCTATGTGGTCGGTTTGGCCCGGGCGGTTCACGGCGACAGTACCCTCCTGCACGAAGGAACCCGCGCCTACTCGATTCGCGCCGGTTCGCCGAACGAGGTGGTTACCGACCACGGGATGATCAAGGCCGACCACGTCGTGATCGCCACCAACCTGCCGTTCATGGACCGGGGACTCTTTTTTGCCAAGGCTTCCCCCCGCCAGCACGTGGTTCTTGCAGCACGGCTTCCGGACGAGAGTGCTCTGGAGGGCATGTTTCTCAATGTCGACGAACCCCGCTACTCCTTCCGTCGCCACCAAAGTCCGGAGGGGCCGGTGCTCATCCTCACCGGTGCGGGTAGCCGTCCCGGCCACCATTCTGCCTCGCAACGGCTCTCCGATCTAAAACGTCTGGCGGCGGAGCGCTTCGGGACGACGGAGGTGCTTGGCTGGTGGTTCAATGAAGACTATGACTCGGTGGACCGTCTTCCCTATGTGGGTCCCCTGACTCCGGTGACGCCCGGGATCCTGGTGGCCACCGGGTTTTCCGCCTGGGGACTGACCAATGGCACCGCCTCTGCACAGATGCTGGCAAGGCATATCCTGGGCGAGGCGGACGTAACGAAAACGCCGTTTTCATCCGGCCGCTGGAATCTTCGATCGGCAGGGAGAAAGTTGCTGGACATAAATCTTCATGTGGGACGTGAATTTGTCGAGGATCGGGGCAAGGCGCTGGCTTCATGGGATGCGAGCACCCTTGCCGCAGGGGAGGGGGGTATCTGTCGTCGACACGGCCGTTCGGTCGCTGCCTACCGCGACAGTGAGGGCGAGTTGCATCTCCTGTCACCACGCTGTACCCACCTGAACTGTTACGTCTCCTGGAATGGCGAGGCGCGCACCTGGGAGTGTCCCTGCCACGGTTCGGTTTTTGCCCATGACGGGCGAATGATCCACGGCCCGGCGGTACGGGACATGAAACGCCTGGATTAACAGTCCGAAGGTGGTGGCGAACGGGTTGGGGTCTCCATGGAAGGTGAACAGCAGCCGCAGAATCTGGAGCAATTGCTGGACAGTATCGAGCAGACGACCAGCGATCGCGACCAGATTACCCTTGAGAAAGTCCTGGAGGCGGTGGGGCGGCGCTCGTTTGGGCCCATTCTGCTCGTTGCGGGTCTGGTAACGGTGGCGCCATTAGTGGGCGATATCCCGGGTGTACCCACCCTGATGGGGCTGCTTGTGCTTCTGACCGGCGGTCAACTGGTACTGCAACGGGACCATTTCTGGCTCCCGCACTGGATGCTGAAGCGGACCATCAGGCGCGACTCCCTGTGCAGGATTCTGGGCTGGTTGCGACCGGTGGCACGGTTTATGGATCGCTGGTCTCGACCGAGGCTAACCAAACTGACGCGGGGCCCTGGCGCCTACCTCGTGGCACTCGCCTGCGTCATCATCGCCATCGGCATGCCGCCTATGGAAGTGGTGCCCTTCAGCGCCAACGGAGCCGGCGCTGCATTGACCGCTTTCGGGCTGGGTCTGGTTGCCCATGATGGCGTCCTGGTGCTGATTGCGCTTGCCGTATGGCTGGCGACCCTCGGTTCGATTATCTACAACCTCATCTGAACCCGAACAGGGTACCGGATCACCGGTAGGTCACTGCGCGGCCACATCCCCGGTATCATCGAGCAAACCGGCCTCCCGCTGAGCCTGTCGGATGAACGTCACGATGTCCCGCGCCTGGTCCCGGTCAATCACCGGTACCGGTGGCATGTCGCCGAAGTTCCAGTGGTGCTGGACAACACCATCCCTGATGGCCATGTAAAATGCCAGGTCCGCGTGGTGATCGGGACGGTAATAGGGGTGAATCAGGGGCGGCCCCTCTTGCGTTCCTTTCAAATCGGCGCCGTGGCACTGAATACATTCAGCCTCGAACAGCTGCGCTCCCGCTCCAGGATCCCCGGCGCCCGATTCCAGTGGCATGGCCGCTGAATCCCGACGGGACTCGGCATCCGGCGCCATCCAGTCCAGCACGGCCAGGGACGCAAGCAGTGCAACTACCAGTACAAGTGCAATACGCATGTTCAAACGCCGTTCAGGTTGCAGGTATGCTCGTAAGATTCAATCCGTTACCGTGATGCGGATGCGGTCGGAAAGCAGCGGCGGATAGAAGCTCTCGTGCTCTTCGTCACCGAGCAGCAGTTGCAGGGAGTGCTCGCCCGGAGCCAGGTCGATTTCCGCCGTCTGCTCGCCTCCATCGAAGTGCAAATGATGCTCATCTGCCGGGACTGGTCCCTCAAGCGGAGGGTCATCGACATCAATCAACAGGTGATGGTGGCCGGCTTTGTGCTTGTTCTCGCCCACGGGCGCTACGCCAAACCCTTCGACAGACATCCGTACTCTGACCGGATTGGACAAAACGGCTCCATCCTTGGGCTCCAGGAAACGGATTTCGGCGCCCTCCGGCACCTCATGTGCCCAACCGGTGGCAACCAGCAGGCCGGTGCCGAACAGTAGAAGCAGTACCTTTCCCGTCACAGCAGTTCCCCGTTGTCCATACACACCATTCACTCTACATACCTTAATGTCATAGTCAAGAATAGTCGCTAGACCGTCGATTGACCCGACTCCAGCGGTTTGGGATAGTTCCGGTTAGGAAATTTGGTCTGGCTTTTTGCAGGGACAATGGACAGATGAAACGGATAGCCGTATTCGCCGACGGAACCTGGAACTCACCGGAACATGGAGGCGCAACCAATCCACTACTGATGGCCAGGGCGGTCAGGCCGGATGCCGGCGGCGTTAAACAGGTAACGTTCTATGACTGGGGCGTCGGCACTGATCGAAGGCTGATTGCCGGGGGACTCTCGGGCGAGGGTGTCGACAAGAACATCATGGACTGTTACCGGTTCCTCGTACACAACTATGAGCGCGGGGATCGACTCTACTTTTTCGGGTTCAGCCGCGGCGCGTACACCGTCCGTTCACTGGCGGGATTCATTCGTAACTGCGGCCTGCTGCGACGCCAATACGCGGGGCAAATACCTGCCGCCTACCGCCTCTACCGAAGCCGTTCCGGAAACAGCAGACCCAGCGCCCCCAAGTGCGTCGCATTTCGGCAGAAGTATGCAGTAGCGGACATCACCCCCATCGAGTTCGTCGGTGTATTCGACACAGTGGGCTCCTTCGGCGTGCCACTGCCGTTCTGGGGCACGCTGGGAGACCGCGACTATCTGTTTCACGATACCGAGCCCAGCAAGATCATCCGGCATGCCCGGCACGCAGTGGCCATCGATGAAAATCGCGGGGACTTTGAACCCACCCTCTGGGATCAAAGGTCCGGGCTCGACATTCGGCAGGTCTGGTTCGCCGGCACCCACTCCGACATCGGCGGTGGCTACAAAGAGCCGGGGCTGAGCCACTGCGCCGGGCACTGGATGCTTCACGAAGCCACCGCCTTTGGACTGCAATTCGAATCCCACCTGAACGACTCCCTGGTACCGGACCCTCTGGACAAGCTTCACAACGAACGCAAAGGGCTCTACCTGATGCGGGCCGAAGCCATCCGTCAGATCAGCGGCCCACTGCATGTATCGGCCAGGCAGCGTTGGGACGCCGATGCCCGGGACTATCGTCAAAAAAGCAAGGCATTGAAGCGGCTACTGGAGGCGAAGGAGCACGATTGGTCGCAGATTGAATTGGTGAGGACCGGGATCGGAAGAGTAGAATCGCCCGTAGTGCCTGTTTAGAAGAAGTGTGAAATTTGGCTAAAGGGGTTCAATCAACATGAGTGCCGCCACTGTCTGGATCATCGCCGGCATTGTTCTGATACTGTCCGAACTGCTCGCTACCAGCATCATCGCCGTTTTCATCGGCATCGGGGCGATTACCGTCGGAGTATTGCTGCAGCTGGGATGGATTGAGTCGCTGGCCTCGCAACTGACGGTTTTCGGGCTGGTGAGTATCATCAGCCTGGTGCTGGCGCGAAGGCAAATGAAGGGCTGGTTCGGTGGGTTCAGTACCGACCAGGGTGAAGCCCGGAGCCGGTTTCAAAGGGATATTGGTGAACGGGTGACCGTGCAGGATGACTTCGTCCACGGAGCGGGCCGTGTTGTGCTGAACGGCGTTGCCTGGGATGCCGTCTCCGAAGACGAACTGAAAGCGGGTGACGTCGCCTGGGTGGTGTCCAATGAAGGTATTCGCCTGACCGTATCATCACAACGGCCCCGAACGAAGCAGTAATTCCGCAATCTCAAAAACGATAAAAAGGATATCTGATGGAAAGGTTTCTCGACTTTGGCTCCCTGTTGGCAATCGGCTTCGCACTGGCCGTTGTCATTATTATCCTCAAGACCGCGCGGATTGTGCCCCAGCGTTCGAATTTCGTAGTGGAGCGTCTGGGCAAATACTCCCGGACCCTCGATTCCGGGTTCCATATCCTGATCCCCTTCATCGACAAGGTGGCCTACCAACACACGCTGAAAGAAGAAGTGATCGATGTGCCCCAGCAAGCCTGTGTCACTCGGGACAACATTCAGGTGGGTATCGATGCCATCCTGTACATTCAGGTCATCGATGCGCACAAGGCCAGTTACGGTGTCGACCACTATCGCAATGCCGCGACGCAGTTGGCGCAGACCACCATGCGTTCGGTCATTGGCCAAACCGATCTGGACAAAACCTTCGAGGAGCGGGCGAAGATCAACGAAGAGGTGGTTCGAGCACTGGATGAGGCCGCTTCACCCTGGGGCATTAAGGTATTGCGTTATGAGATCTCCGATATCGAGCTGCCGGAGAGCATCAAGGGGGCACTGGAGCAGCAGATGCGTGCCGAGCGCGAGCGCCGTGCGGCGATTGCCCGATCGGAGGGCGAACGCCAGGCCATGATCAATGTCTCCGAAGGCCAGAAGCAGGAGGTCATCAACCTCTCGGAGGCGACCAAGCAGAAGCAGATCAACGAGGCCGAAGGCCGCGCCCAGGAGATTCAGTTGATCGCCGAAGCCACCGCCGTAGGCTTGAGCAGGATCGCTCAGGCCATCCAGCAACCCAGCGGCAAAGATGCCGTCAGCCTGCGCATCGCCGAGCAGTATGTAGGTGCATTCAGCAAGCTCGCCAGGACCAACAACTCCATGATTATCCCCGCCGAACTCTCCAGTATCGGTGGCGCCGTCGCAGGGTTGTCGGAAGTGTTGAAGCATGCGAACCGGGAGAAAGCCGGTATTGGCGAGCGCCAGGGCTGACGAGTCTCTTCTTGGTCCCCCTATGCCGTGGGAGCGGCCAGCCACGATAGCTTGTCCGGGCCGATCGCGGCAGGATGCCGCTCCCACAGGGGCATGCCATCGATTACTGCCGAGTGTTGCGTGGTCAGGAACAGCTATTTAGTCGCTCAACCCGAACAGTATCAACGACTGTGTCACCACATTCCAGACACCCCAGCTCAGTGGAATGCCGACCAGAAACCAGTAGAAGAACATCTTCAGCTTGCTCCTGTCATATCTTTCCGATCGGGCCTTCATTGCAACCTCCGCTTGATTTCGGGTTTCATGCCGCCACCCGCTGCGCACTGTTGTCGGGCCACTCACACTTGCGGATCAGCAGGTTGGCTGTAAGGCCGATCAACAGCAGTCCGGCAAGAATATACATAGTGGTGGAGTAGGCCTCAGCCGGTGCCACGCCCGCATTAATCTGGAACTCACGCAGATAGGTGACGAGGCTCGGCCCGATAATGGCCGCCGTCGACCAGGCGGTGAGCAGACGTCCATGAATTGCGCCCACTTGCTTCATTCCAAACAGATCACGCAGATACGCAGGAACGGTGGCGAATCCGCCACCATACATACTGACGATGATTGCTGCCGCTGCCACGAACAGCAGTGGCGTGCTGAACTGGCCAAGTGAGGGTACCGACGCATAGAGCACGGCACCGAAGCCCAGAAAGATTGTATAGGTCCATTGCCGACCGAGTTTGTCGGAGAGAGAGGACCAGAAGATCCGTCCCACCAGATTGAAGAGACTGAGCAGACCTACAAAACCCGCCGCTGCAGCCACAGTCATCTGTGTGGAATACATCTCCTGAATCATTGGCGATGCCTGGGCAAGAATGCCGATACCGGCGGTTACGTTCACACAGAGCACGATCCAGAGCAGCCAAAACTGTCGAGTCCGGATCGCTTGGCCCGCTTCCATTCCGGGGAGATCACCGTTTGCGTTCGAGGCGGAGGTCTCTGATGTGGCCGGCATACTCGCCGGGCGCCAGCCGGGAGCGGGAATACGAATGTTCCACATGCCGAACATGATCATGCAGAAGTAGATCGCGCCCATGGTCAGCATGGTCTCCCAAACGCCGACGGAGAGCGGTGTCGCATAGAAATCCATCAGAGACACGGCAAGAGGTGAGCCGAGCATGGCGCCGCCGCCGAAGCCCATGATGGCAAGCCCCGTCGCCATCCCCGGACGGTCGGGAAACCATTTCATCAGCGTGGAGACGGGGGAAAGATAGCCGATGCCGAGTCCTACCCCGCCGAGCACACCGTACCCGAGGTAGACCAGCCCGATCTGGTGCAGGTAGACCCCCAGCGCCGAGACAAAAAATCCGCCCCCGAAGCAGAAGGCGGCTGCGAACATCGCCTTGCGGGGACCGACGCGCTCGACCCACTTGCCGAACAAGGCTGCCGAGATGCCGAGGAAGAAGAAGGCGATATTGAAGATCCAGACCGTGGTGGTCAGCCCCCAATCGCTGGCGGCCGGTTCGGTGACACCGAGCAGCCGTGACATGGGCAGGTTGAAAACGCTCAAGGCGTAGGCCTGCCCGATTGAGAGATGGACAGCCAGTGCAGCCGGTGGGATCAACCAGCGGTTGAAGCCGGGCCCGGCCACGATTCGCTCTTTGGCCAGAAACGACATTGGGCAGACTCTCCTAAGTTGTGCCATGCCAGGGTGGAACTTACGAAGGGATCGTTTCGGTTGGACTTGGAAGCAAGATGTTCGTTCCGGCCCGATACGGCGATTCGCCGAGGAGAATGACAAACCGCTTGAACTGAACCGACCGGTCAACTAAGGTAGTCGGCATGGGAAGGAACAGTGACACACGGGATCGGCTCGTCGAAGCCGCCATCGACCTCATTTATGCTCGTAGCTTCGGCGCGGTGGGCGTGCAGGAGATCTGTGCCCGCGCCCGGGTCCAGAAGGGCAGCTTCTATCATTTTTTTCGCTCCAAGCAGGAGTTGGCGATGGCGGCCATCGACGTGCTGTGGCAGCGACTCCAGGTGGAGGTGTTTGATCCGGCCTTCGCGGATGATGTGCCGCCGCTGGAACGGATCGCGCGGTTTTTTACACTCAGTGCCCGATTCCAGCGTAACCAGGCGAAAGTCTCCGGCCATGTGCTCGGTTGTCCCTTCGGCAATCTCGCTCTGGAGATGAGCACTCAGGACGAAGTGATACGCGGCCGGGTGGACGCTGTGTTCAGGCTCGCTGAGCGGCGCATTGAACAGGCGCTGGAGGCGGCCCTGGCCGATGGTTCGGCGCCTCATATCGATCCGCCGTCGGCCGCTCGGGCGGTGTTCGCCTTTATGGAAGGGGCGCTGCTTATGGCCAAGACGCGCAATGACGCGAAAGCGGTCTCGACCCTGGGACGTTCGGCACTGGCATTGCTAACGGCAGGCGGGAAGCAATCGGCACGGGCCGGCTGAAGAAACACTTAACGAGGGGCGCTGGCGTGCCCTTTTTCTGGAAATTGAACTGTACCGACCGGTCTACTAGAGCGGTCACAGTGCGTTGCAAACGAAAGGAAACGGAGAATGCAGTGGCTCGAATTGATCTCGATGCGCTCTCTGAGTCCGCCGTCACAGGCTCCTTGAGTCAGGAGCTATTCATCGGGTTCAACCTTTCTCGACACACTGCAGATTGATGTCGATTCTTGACTGAGGAGAATTCCACCATGCGTGAAACGATGCTGCACCTGGACAAGGCACTGAGTGAGGTCGAGCGCGAGCGGTTCTGTGCTCGCCTGCAGGGGGAAGGGGTGATCTGTGAGGCGGCTAACGCCTCCATGAAGCCGCACCTGATCTTCATCACCTATGACGAAGACCGCGCATCCCCCCATGAGTTGGTACGAATGGCTGCGGATGCCGGATTCGTCGCGCGGGTGATCGACCTGTAATTCTTCGCACCGGAGCTAATGATGAATCTGCAGGGTAGCTATTTTTCCGTCGAGGGCTGGAATCCGTTCACCGCGATGGAGCGATTCCTCAACCCCTACCGATACACGCAGAAGGTTCCGTTTCGCGGCGGTGAACTTACCGTCCGCTGGACCTCGCGGGTGGAGCGGGCGATTCGTTTGCGAACGGCTCCACTGCCGGTGGAGATGCAGCTCTACTTTGCCTGTGTGGTGAAGAAGCGAACACTGTTCCCGGCCGCGGCTCCCTCCGATGCCGTTGCTGTGGACGATCGCTTTCTCGTGTTCCTGACTACCGTCGAATCCGACCGATGTGACCCGATTGCCTTCGCCGCCAACTACCCGGCCCGGCGTGAATTGGTCTCCACCGGGGCGAAGCGAATGCGTGCCCGGGAATTGTCGCTTGATTATCGGAAAGATCGCTGGTCGGGGGATTTTTTCGTATAGATTACCGATGCGTCAGGCGGTCTTCTGTTCTATTTGTTTCGGGATACTCCACGGCCAGGGAGACAGGCCATGACGGAAAAAATGAAGGCTGCCGTATTCGTAGAGCCGGGGCGCATCGTTCTCGAGGATAAACCTGTGCCGGCCCCCGGCCCGAATGACGCATTGGTACGAATCACCACCACCACCATCTGCGGGACCGATATCCATATCCTCAAGGGCGAATATCCGGTCGAAAAGGGTCTGACGATTGGTCACGAACCGGTGGGCGTTATCGAGAAACTGGGGGCCAACGTCGCCGGCTACCGGGAGGGTCAACGGGTTATCGCCGGTGCCATCTGTCCGACCGGATACTCCAATGCGTCGCTGGACGGACTGCACTCCCAGGATGGCGGTGCCGGTGCCCACGGTTTGAAGCCTCTGGGGGGCTGGCGCTTCGGCAACACCATCGACGGCTGTCAGGCCGAATACGTGGTCGTACCGGATGCGATGGCCAATCTGGCACTGGTGCCGGAGGGGATCACCGATGAACAGGTGCTCATGTGCCCCGATATCATGTCGACGGGGTTTGTCGGAGCGGAGCGGGGACGGGTCCGTATCGGCGACATGGTGGCCATATTCGCCCAGGGGCCGATTGGTCTCTGCGCGACGGCCGGCGCCAGACTCTCCGGTGCCAGCACCATCATCGCGGTCGAATCGGTGCCCGAGCGCAAGGAGATGGCACGAAAGATGGGCGCGGACCACGTGGTCGACTTCAAGAAAGTCGACCCGGTTGATGAGATTCGCCGAATCACCGATGGACGCGGGGTCGATGTCTCCATCGAGGCGCTTGGAATGCAGTCCACCTTCGAGGCGGCCCTTCGCGTTCTCAAACCGGGCGGCACGCTATCGAGCCTCGGTGTCTACTCGAAGGATCTGTCCATTCCGCTCGATGCCTTGCACGCCGGACTGGGTGACAACCAGATCATCACGTCACTCTGTCCGGGCGGCAAGGAGCGCATGCGACGAATGATGAACGTCATCGAGGGTGGGCGCGTCGACCTCGAGCCGCTGGTGACGCACCGTTTCAAGCTTGACGATATCGAAGCGGCCTATGACCTGTTCGGAAACCAGCGGGACGGTGTCCTGAAGGTCGCCATCTCACCCTGACAAGGGGTTAACTCTCGGTCAGGCAGCCTCACGGCTGCGCAGATACTCCTCGTAGGTACCGCTGAAATCGATGACGCCGTCCGGCGTCAGTTCGATGATGCGGGTCGCCAGCGAGGAGACGAATTCGCGGTCATGGCTGACGAAGATGAGTGTACCTTCGTAGTTCTCCAGTGCCAGGTTCAGCGACTCGATGGATTCCATGTCCAGATGGTTGGTCGGCTCGTCCATGACCATGACATTGGGACGTTGCAGCATCAGTTTCCCGAACAGCATGCGCCCCTGTTCGCCGCCGGAGATCACTTTGACCGACTTCTTGATCTCGTCCTGGGAGAACAGCAGTCGGCCCAGAGTGCCTCGGAACACCTGCTCGTCGTCTCCCTCCTGGCCCCAGAGTGAGATCCAGTCGAACAGGGGCATGTCATTGGAGAAGTCGGCAGCGTGGTCCTGGGCGAAGTAGCCGATACTGGCGTTCTCGGAAGATTTCACCCGGCCGGTATCGCTCTCCAGGTCTCCCACCAGACAGCGCAGCAGCGTGGTCTTGCCGATGCCGTTGGGGCCGATGACGGCGATGCGCTCGCCGACTTCGACCAGCATGTTCAGATCGCTGAATAGTGGTTGTCCATCGAACCCCTTGCCGAGCCCCTCCACCTCCAGGGCGTTGCGGTGCAGCTTCTTCTCCTGCTGAAAGCGGATGAAGGGGTTCTGACGGCTGGAGGGCTTGATATCATCGAGTTTGATCTTCTCGATCTGGCGTGCGCGCGAAGTGGCCTGCTTGGCCTTGGAGGCATTGGCAGAGAAGCGGCTGACGAAGGTCTGGAGCTCGGCAATCTGCGCCTTCTTTTTGGCATTGTCGGCATACAGCTGCTCACGAGCCTGGGTAGCCGCAGTCATGTACTCGTCATAGTTGCCGGGATAGACGCGCAGTTCGCCATAATCCAGATCCGCCATATGCGTGCAGACGCTGTTCAGGAAGTGGCGGTCATGGGAGATGATGATCATCGTGCTGTTGCGCGCGTTGAGCATATCCTCCAGCCAGCGGATGGTGTTGATGTCCAGGTTATTGGTCGGCTCGTCCAGCAGCAGGATATCCGGGTCGGAGAACAGCGCCTGTGCCAGCAGTACACGCAGCTTCCAGCCGGGGGCGATGGCACTCATGGGGCCGGCGTGCTGTTCGACCGGGATGCCCACGCCGAGCAGTAGTTCACCGGCGCGCGCCTCGGCGGTGTAGCCATCGTACTCGGCGAACTGCACCTCCAGATCCGCCACCTTCATGCCGTCCGCTTCGCTCATCTCGGGCAGCGAATAGATGCGATCGCGCTCGTGCTTCACCTGCCAGAGCTCTTCATGGCCCATAATGACGGCGTCCAGCACACTGTGCTCCTCAAAGCCGAACTGATCCTGACGCAGCTTGCCCAGGCGTTCGTTGGTATCGAGGCTCACATTGCCGGAGGTCGGCTCCAGGTCCCCTCCGAGGATCTTCATCAGCGTCGACTTGCCGCAGCCGTTGGCACCGATGAGGCCATAGCGGTTGCCGTCGCCGAACTTGACGGAGATGTTTTCAAAAAGCGGCTTGGCGCCAAACTGTATGGTGATATTCGCGGTGGTGAGCACTTATAGTATCCAGGTATCCGGTTAACGACAGAGTTCGGGCGAGCACCACAAATGATGGCGAGACGGCAACATGACGTGGTCGTCGGGTCTGACAACGAGTGGTTCGGGAGGTTCGGGCCAGAATCGTGGTGCTACGGCGCTATTGTCGCACAAGCAGGCGTAGGGCTGCACCTGTGACGGCAGAACGAGCGGTCGCCGTTCGGGAGAAGCAGGATGGCCGTCAGGCTCCCGGGAGCCTGCTTTTGAGAAAGAAAGAGGGGCCGTTCGGCCCCTCCTGTCTGTCTTGATTTTGGAAAACTTCTAGAGACTAAAGTTGAACTGGCTCAGAAGGCTGTCCATTGCCGTTTCGTTGAACCAATAGTCATCGTCGAAGGCGATCTCGCCCGCTGCCGTGAACTCGCCCTGGCGAACATAGCCGTCCTGTACCGCCAGAAAGAGCTGTCCCTCATCTTCCCACAGGCGGCTGGAGAACCGATCCGGCACATTGACCATCATCAGCTTGGTGCCGTGCACGGTCTGGTAGCTCCACGAGCCGTAGCTGACTTCGTTGCCGTTTGCGGCGTCCGTGATTTGTACGCGTCCGTCGTCAATGAAGCGGGCACCCAGCTCATCCCCGATATGAGCATAGTGGTAGCTGCTATCGGCGGTGGTTTCGTCTGGGAAGATCAGTTCCTCGAATGAGGTGGCCGGACCGGAAGTGCTGTGGCCCCACAGGACGTTGCAGTTGCCGTTATAGACACTGGGATCGTCACAATCGGTCCAGCTATCCAGTTCATAGCTGTCCTCATTGGCGATCCAGTTGACCCGGTAGGCAATGGAGTCGTCCGCAAAGACCGCGTCCGCGGGGACCTTGGTTCCGAACAGCCCTGTTTCCTTACCCTGCATGAAGGATTGCATCTTCTTGCCGCTCACATCCAGTTGCGCGGCCGTCAGTTTGAGATTGTCGGCATTACTGCCGAGACTGACGCTGGCGCTGCCATCGTCATTGAAGGTCACACTCCAGGCGGAGACATTGTCTGAGAAATGCTCCCAACCGTTGCTCGTCAGGATGAGACGGATCCCGTCTTCGGTCCAGTTTTCCCAGGCGTTTGTGTCAGCGTTGTATTCCCACAGTGTTTCGGCCAGATTGCCCGTTTCGCTATCGAATCCGACTTCACCGTACTCGTAGTAGTCATAGGATACGCCATCCCACTCTTCCCGCTCGCTCCACACCCAGTTGGCCTTGCTGGCCAGGACTGTTTCCACGGGAACCGCCGTAAAACTGGTCGCGTTGGCGGCCTCCTCGAGATCCTCTTCAATGTTGGTGGTATCGGCGACCGTCACCTCCGTAGTATCGATGTCGAAGCTGTCGCCCGAATCGTCCACCACTTGGGCTGACTCATCGAGCTGGTCAAGAACGGCATCCAGCACCAGCGCCAACAGGTCCTGATAGACTTGCTCTATATCAAGTCCTGCATCGCTAGCCGCTGTGGTGATCGCATCCTGGTTTTCGGCCATCACCTTGGCGGTCACCTGCGCCACCTTGTGCAGACGTTCATAATCGGCAGCAGACTCGTTGCTGGTGTCCTTCTTGGCCGCTACATAGTCCTCGAACAGGCTCGTATCGCTGCCGGCACCAATCTGTCCCTTTACCTGGGCCTCGGCTTCTTCCGACGTCAGAACGGGGTTGCGCTCAATAGCCGCCTGCACGGCGGTGGTCAACGGACTGACGAAGCCCGGCTTTCCGGCCGGGGCACTGAGGATATAGGGGTTTACAATAGGCTGGCCGGTGTCTTCGTCGATCGTGCCGGCCACGACGTCTACCACGATGCTGTAGGCATTCGCATCGATGTCGTCGGGCACATCCAGGGAGAACGTGCCGCCCGCACCCGTTTGTGCTGTCGGCTCGTCTGAATCGCACTTCTGGTTGCGGTTGGTGTCGAGGCAAACGGTTGCTCCGCTCAAGTAGCCGTCCGCCGCCGTGCCGACGACCTTGTTCGTTGTCCCCGTGGTGTCTTCCGAGCTGCTCCCACTGCCGCACCCCAAGAGGAACAGCGCGGGAACAATTGCAGCGGAAAGCGTTGTTAATCTAGGCCTGTCTGTATTCACCATTGTTTTCTCCAGTGCCGGCTTGGTATATCTGTTTTGATATTGACGGGCAGGTCTCCAACGGGAGGCTTTGCTGGTTCATCTCTGGAACCGCTGTAGCCGAGTGGTTGCTGTAAAGGGCCATTCGGCCAAACGGGTTAGTACAACCCGTGTTCTCCTATCCGCAGGCCCCACTATACGGAGCAGGTCTGACATTTTTCTGACATGCGGAGTCCTCGTCTCTAAAAATTTGTTAGGCTTTCCCAATGCGCCGGTTCGGGAGTGTCGTGGAAAGATTGCATACCGGGCGAGGTGGCTACCTACAGAGACGGGCACGACGAAACGAATCAGAAGAGAGATGGGCATGCCGGAACTCCGTTCGCCAACGGGACGTCAGACGTTCCGCCGGCGAGTAATTGAGGCGATAGCCCGGCAATTTCAGATCAGTACCCATCTGGTATTGCTGGAGGCCCAGGCGGGGCAGGGCAAGACGACGGCAGCCCGCCAATTCGCCCATTTCCATCGCGGTCCCTCAATCTGGTACTCCCTGACGGTTGCCGACCATGACCCCGTGGTCCTTCTTTCCGGGCTGCACGCCAGTTTCTCCCGGTCTGTACCAGGGTTTCGTGCCCAATTGCTGGAGGAGGTACTGGAAAAGGGCACCATTACACCGGCCGAGCATCCGCGCGCAGTCGATATGCTGATTGAAGGCTTGGGGCATGACGGCAAGGAAGAGTGCTATCTCATCATCGACGATATCCATCTACTGGAACCGCAATGCGCATCTGCCACTCTCCTGCGCCGACTAACAGAGAGCAAAGCCGAAGGGCTGCACCTGCTCCTGCTCTCCCGGGAGCCCGTTTTTCCCATATTGGGGATAACCGGGGAGAGTCGGCTGGTGGGGAGACTCGAAAACCCGGCCCTCGCCTTTACGGCGGCTGAAATCGCCGAACTCTACGCCACTACCTTCGACCTCTCCTTGCGCCGGGCCGATGTGGCTCACCTCGCACGTTTTACGGAAGGGTGGGCAATGGGACTGGCGCTGCTTGCCTCCAGCCTGCCGGAAGGTGGTCGGCTCGATTGGCTCCCGGAAGGACCGCTTGCCGCCTTGCATGGCGGGCAGATTCCCGACTACTTCCGGGCTCAACTCGTTAATCGGCTTCCGGAACGGGAGCGTATCGGCCTGCTGGAGCTGTCCCTGCTGGATACTATTCCGATGGCCTTGGGAGAACGGCTCACGCCCAATCTGGATCTCGACACACTGGTGGAGCGCAACTTTTTTCTACGGCGTATGGAAGGCGACCCCGACCGTTATGTCTTTCATCATCTTTTTCACGACAGTTTGCGTCGGCTGGCCGGTGATGTCTTGTCCGATGAGCGACACCAGGCGGTGCTCGGGGAGGCGGCCCGGTGGCACCAGATTCAGGGTGAGAGCGGGAGGGCGCTGCACTATCTCCTGCGCTCGGGCGCCTATGCACAGGCCGACCGGGTCGCCCGGGAGAACGGACTGGAACTGATGGCGCGCAACCGTACGGTCACCGTCCACGATCTCTTGCACCACCTGGCGGAGGAGGTCCTGTCAGCCTATCCCTGGCTCGCCTATCTCTACGCGGTCTCCTCGTTCAACACCGATCCCCCGAAAGCCTACGGGTATTTGCAGAAAGCGCAGGAGCGATTCAGTCAGCAAAAGGATGGAGTCGGAGAGCTACTCGCCACGAGTCAGCTGATGTACTTTCACATGACGGTAGATGCCCACTACCAGCGCGTGTTGCCGCTTCTGGAGCGGGCGACGAAACTGTTTCGGTTGTACGGTGACGCTCTTTCCGCTCCCATGCAGGTGCAGTGTGCACAATATCTATCGTTTGCGAACGCCCAGACGGATCGGGATATGGATGAAGCGGCAGACTATTCTGCATTCGCCCTGCGCCTGGCCGAAAAGCACGGACTCACCGACGCCGTGGCGAACATTTCAGTCGGGAGGGGCTATGAAGGAAGTCTGCGCGGAGACTGGATCCGGTTTGCGAAAAACATCGAGTACGCCTACCCGCTGCAGAGCAGTCCCCGGGTAACCGCCTTTACCAAGTTCCTGATGCATTTCACTCAAGCCAACCTGCTGCACCATTTGGGTGACTTCATGAATTATCGGCACCAGCGTGAACGGCTGGAACGGATGCTGAGTGGAAACCTGTTTGCCCGCACCATCTGTCGACCCTTGTTGGCCACTTACGATGCCGACATGGCGATGGCTGAAGGAAGAAACGAAGATGCCGCACGCATTCTCGATGAGGCGTTACACGGAGATCACGCCTCCACCAGTCCGCACATGCGCAGCCAGTTTCTGCACTACCGGGCCTGCATCGCCGCCCTGAGGGGCGATCGGAACGGCGTAGAGGCCGATGCCGCCGAAGCGATCCGACTGCGTGCCGAGGCGGGGCACCCCTATCACAAGTACCGGAATCACCTGCTGGTCGGGCACGCCTACGCCCGCATCGGTGAACAGAAGAAGGCCGAATACCACATCGAACTTGTTCTTGCGTACGCGGAGCGCCAGGGAGTGCACTCTTTCAAGCCGCTGGCCTGGTTTCTGCTCGCCTGGCTCAGGCTCGCAGAAGACGATATCCCGGAAGCCTTGAAGGTGCTGGGGCAGGCGCTTGGGTATATGCGCCAACACAATTACATGTACTTCTTCGGTTGGGAACCGGGAATGATGCGTCGACTCCTCGCCATTGCGGTCGCCCATGGGGTCGAGGCGGACTATGCACGGCGCCTCGCAGCTGAACGTCTGGACTATGCGGTTCTGGGAAATGGCGAAACGATACCTCGGATGAAGATCCATACCTTTGGCGGATTGAGCCTGTCGGTTCCCGGCCATGGCCAGATCAACGGAGCAACTCTGTCACCCACCCAGCGTCAGCTACTTGCCCTGCTAATCACAGCCCCACAGGGTGCCCTGAGCTATGACGAGATCCAGCTCGCGCTGTGGCCGGACATTGCCCCGGGAAAGGTTCGTGCCCGTCTGGACACCAATCTCGCACGGTTGCGCAAAACCCTCGCGGCGGCCTTTGGGGAGATCGTCATGTCCCATTACCTGGTACTTGAAAACAAGCAGCTTCGCCTGGTCCACTGTCATATCGATGTGTTCGAGTTTGGTCGTTTTGCCCGCAAGGGACTGACCCATGCTCGACGACGGGAGCATTGGCGTGCAGAAAATGCCTTTCGCATAGCGCACAGCCATTGGCAGGGACCGTTCCTGCCCGATTTGGCGGGGTCCGATCGCTATCGAACCGAGCTGACCCAGCTTTACATCAGCAGTGCAATGGCCTGGATTGATACGTTGGTTATCGCCGGCAGCGAGCGCGATGCGCTGGAGGTTGCGACCGCGGCGGTCTGCCAGCAACCGACCGACCCGGTGCTGGTGGGTGCGCTTTATGATCTCTCAACACGGACGCAGGGGCCGGCTAGCGCCCAGCGTGTGTTGAGGGAATACGAAAAAGCCCTGCATGAAGAGGGTAACACCCGTGAGGAGATCGCCGAACTCATGGAAGAACTGTGGGAGCAGCGTGAAACTGCCTGATGACAGCGAGGGAGGGGATCTTGCACGGGAAAGAACTCAGTCAGCTATACGGGAGCTAAATACCTCGTTTCGTCAGTTCTTCAAGAACAGGGCCCCACTCCTCAAACAGGAAGAAATGGCCTCGTCCCGTCAGAAAACGGGCATTGCAGTCCGGTAGAGTCTCTGCCAGGTAGCGCCCCTTTTCGGGGGGTGCGTTGAGATCCTCGGTACCGTGCCAGAGCTGAACCGGACACCGCACCTTTTCGGTTGAAAATGGCCATTCGCCACCCAGCAAGCGCAGTTCCCGCACGATTTCGTTGGTGTTTTGCTGAATGGCCTCTGACAGGTTGGCACGGTAGGCACGGGTGATCTCGTCATCCCGGAATACCGCGTCGTCGGCAGCTGACAGCCCGGCAGTCATGATTCTCCACAGGGCATTCCCGTCCGGGACCTGTTCGGCCAGCATTGCGGTCAGTACCTCCGGATCGCCCAAGGCGGCTTCATAGTAGGCGCGCGTCATGGGCGGCGGGCCACCTGTGCTTGAGAACGGTGCCTGACTGCTGACCACTCCCAGCCGATCGATACGTCCGGCGAGCCTCTGACCACAGGCCAGTGCGTGGGGACCGCCACCGGAAAACCCCAACAGGTTAAAGCGACTCAGCGCCAGATGGTCGGCAAGTTCGGCGACATCATCGGCCCAGTCCGTGAGGGTACGCCCCGGCTCGGGATCCGAGTAGCCGAAACCCGGCCGTTCCGGAGCAATCAGACGCACACCGGCAGGCAAGCGGCCGGAGCCCGGTTCCAGTCGGGAGCCGGGTGTGCCGTGGAAGTAAAACACCGGGGTGCCGGCCGGGTCGCCATACTCGGCGTAGGCCAGGCGCCTGCCACTCTGCAGTCTGAAGATCTTCACAAAGGAATTGCCTTACAATCTCGCCCTTTTCTGACTGCGGAAAGTCATCGAAATCACGAAGGCTGGGGTGCGTCTTTTGTCTCGACCGGATAGGGCAGGTTGAGGAAGCTCAGCTTGGGACCATCGGCCTCGTGAAGATGGACGTCATCCGCCTCGGCGCAGTCAATCTGAACGACCGCCAACAGTTCATACCCACCTTCGGGAGAGGGCCGCGCATCGACGACCTTCCCGGTGCCCTGGCCGCTCTTGGAGTGGACGGAGAAGAGGGCATCACCGGGGAAAGGGCGTTCGGCAGTATCGATATGAGCCCGATACATACGGCGCTTCAGGTTACCCAGGTACTGCATGCGGGCCACGATCTCCTGCCCGGGATAGCAGCCCTTTTTGAAGCTGACGCCCTCGACGAGTTGCATATTCGCCATCTGCGGTACAAACGCCTCGACGGTACCTTCATACACCGTCGGGATCGCGGCGTGGATATCCAGCAGCGCCCAGGCATCATGACCCACGGGTTTTGCAACCTCGGCAAGTCCTGTCCAGAGCCTCGCCATTTCCGCTTCCGGTCCGTAGATTTCGAAGCGTGGATGGGGGCCGGGAATCCGCATGATAGTGATATCCCCGGCATGGACCACCCCGTTGACCGCATCGGGAATCGTGCCGACCAGGCCCTGCAGTGCGTCGCTGACGTGCGGTCCCGAGACACCGAAGCGCATCAATGAATCGGATGCATCCTCTATCTCCACCTTGGACATCAGGACGAACATGCGCAGTTTTTTCAGAAAACCTTCCGACACTTCCTGCGGCATGCGCAAGGCATAAGCCCCGTCCGCCAGCCGGAAAAGGCGGAAAACGGACAGCATCCTTCCCTTTGCCGTGCAATAGCTGTTGAGTTCACTCTGTTCGCCCGATACCCGGCGAACGTCGTTGGTAAACTGGTTGTGGAGGAATCCCTGGGCATCATCTCCCGTCACCCGAACCACACTGAAGTGGGACAGGTCGGCTATAATATCGCTTTCGGTGGCGGCTTTGGCCTCTTCGCCGATGTCGCTGAAGCACTCGACACGGTCGTTTTCCACCCGGGCACCGGCCTTTTCGAGAAAGGCGTTCCAGCTTTCATTCATGCACATAACCCCACTAAAAGACAGATACACTTGCACAGTGATATTGATGGTTTCAGAGCCACCCAGAAGCCCCAAGACAAGGCGCGCTACGCAGGGAATGGCCGGCCCTTTCCAGGGAGTGCAACGCAGGATTGGGGCTTCTGGCTGGCTCCCTTCGGGCGGGCCGGGAAGCGGCCGTCCGCGGTGTTGCACCTCTTGTCAAGGGCGCGCCATTGCCTGCGAGGTGCGCCTTGCGGCCAGCCGCTTCCCGGCCCGCTGAAACCGTCAATATCACTGTGCAAGTGTATTAGACTACAGGATAGCTAATTCGGCCTCGCGTTGTAATACTGGATCGGTCCTCATTGAACCCTGAATTTCCTTTGGTATGGTAAACACGAACCAACGCCCCCTGTTTCTTGATCTACGGCGTATCCATATGCCGGTTACCGCGGTCATCTCCATCGGTCACCGCCTGACCGGGATCCTGCTGTTTCTTCTGTTGCCCTTCATGCTCTATCTGTTCGAGATGTCGCTCCGCGGTCCCGAGGGCTTCGAACAGGCCGCTGCGTGGCTGGCCTGGTGGCCCATGAAGTTGATCACTGTGCTGATCATCGGGTGGTACGGGTATCACCTCCTGGCCGGTGTGCGGCTGCTACTGATCGATTCCGATGTTGGTTCGGACCTGCCGGGTGCCCGGCGGGGGGCCTGGTCGGTCCTGGCGGGCAGTGGAGTAATTCTCCTTGTCGCGTTGCTGTTGATCCTGTGAGTCGCCCGCTGACAGGACTGTCCGCCTGGCTTGTGCAGCGGCTCAGCGCCATTTATATGGCGTTGTTCACGATCGCTGCCGTCGTGTTGTTTACCCTCGTGCCACTCGATGATTATGGCGCCTGGCATGCACTTTGGCAGCGACCAGTCGTCTCCGCAGCCACTGCGCTCTTTTTTGTTGCACTACTGCTGCACAGTTGGGTGGGGATTCGCGACGTGATCCTCGACTATGCAGGCTGGTCGACGAGCCTTCGGCTGACCCTGCTCGCCCTGGTTGGCGCCTGGCTGCTGATATTGGGATTCTGGATGCTGGAAATATTGCTGACGGTGGTGAGTCCATGGAACTGATGCGGCGCCGCTTTGATACGCTGGTCATTGGCTCCGGTGGGGGAGGCTTGCGTGCCGCCCTGCAACTGGCACAGGCGGAGGCAACGGTAGCCGTCGTCTCCAAGGTCTTTCCCACCCGCTCCCATACCGTAGCTGCCCAGGGCGGCATGAATGCCGCGCTCGCCAACGTCCTGCCCGACAATTGGCACTGGCATATGTACGACACGGTCAAGGGCAGCGACTATCTTGGCGACCAGGACGCTATCGAATACATGTGCCGGGCCGCCGCCCATCTGGTGGTCGAGCTGGAGCACGCCGGCGTGCCTTTCTCGCGCCTCGACAACGGCAAGATCTACCAGCGGCCCTTCGGCGGACAGAGCCAGAATTTCGGCGGCGAACAGGCGGCGCGTACCTGTGCCGCGGCGGACCGGACCGGCCATGCCATTCTCCACACGCTCTATCAGCAGAATATCCGCTCGCGCACCCACTTCTTCGACGAATACCTCGCAATCGATCTGATTCGCGACCGGCAGGGCTATGTACTCGGCGCGCTGGTGCTGGAGATCGAAACCGGTGAGCCGATGCTTATCGAGGCGAAGACCACCCTCATCGCCACCGGAGGTGTCGGTCAGCTTTTCCGAACCAATACGAATGCCCACATCAACACCGGCGACGGCATGGCCATGGCCCTGCGAGCGGGCATCCCCGTGCAGGATATGGAGTTCTTTCAGTTCCATCCGACCGGGATCGCCGGCAAGGGCATGCTGATTAGCGAAGGGGTGAGAGGAGAGGGCGGCTACCTGATCAACGGAGAAGGTGAGCGTTTCATGGAGCGCTACGCCCCCAAGGCCAGGGATCTGGCGAGCCGCGATGTGGTCAGCCGCGCCATCGCCACGGAAATACGTGAAGGGCGCGGTTGCGGTCCGGATAGGAATTATGTCGAACTGAAGCTCGATCACCTGGGCGAGAACACCATCGCCAAACGGCTGCCGGCCATCCGGCAGATGGTGCAGACTTTCCTGCATATCGATCCGGCCAGAGAGCCGATCCCGGTCTTCCCGACCGCCCACTATACAATGGGCGGTATTCCCACCGACCGTGCCGGCCGGGTGGTCGTCCCGGAAAAGGAAGGGGAAGAGCCTATCCCCGGTCTCTATGCGGTGGGGGAGTGTGCCTGCGTCTCGGTGCACGGCGCCAATCGCCTGGGCGGCAATTCGCTACTGGATATCGTGGTGTTCGGCCGCGCCGCAGGCAATGACATTCTCCGATTCCTGGAGGAGAACCGCCGTCATCGCCCGCTGGACCAGCAGAGTGTCGACCGGGCCCTGGAGCGGCTCGCCCGCTGGGACCGCCCGAACGGCACTGAATCGGTTGCGGGCCTGCGCTCGGAGCTACAACAGAGCATGGAACACTACTGCGGGGTGTTTCGAACCGAAGAGGTCTTGCAGGAAGGGCTGCAAAAGGTCATGGATATCCACAAGCGCCTGAGCGATGTTCGGCTCGACGACCATAGCCGGGTCTTCAACACCGCCCGCATCGAGGCCCTGGAGCTGGAGAATCTGGTGGAGCTCGGCATCGCCACGGTCACCTCGGCACTGGCCAGAAAGGAGAGCCGCGGTGCCCACTCGCGCATCGACTACCCGGAACGGGACGACGAGCACTGGCTCAAGCACACGCTCTTCTACAGTGAAGGCCGCGCCCTCGATTTCAAACCGGTCCGTCTGAAGCCGCTCAGTGTCGCTCCGTTTCCGCCGAAGCCACGTACCTATTGAGAAGCTAACCGCAAAGAGCGCAAAGAACTCCAAGGGGTGAGATTTGTGACTATGGGCCTAGGGGGAGACTTGAAAGCATACTCGGTGGAAGCCTTTCATTCCCATCTTTGCGCGCTTTGCGTCCTTTGCGGTTAATGGGGTCTTAAACATGCAATTCAGCATCTACCGCTATACAGAAACCGACCGCGAGCCGTATATGCAGTCCTATACGCTCGACAGGGTCGAGAACGGCATGATGCTTCGTGATGCCCTGCTGGTCATCAAGGCGGAGCAGGATTCGACGCTGACCTTTCGACACTCCTGCGGAGAGGGGGTCTGCGGCTCCGACGGAATGAACATTAATGGCACCAACAAGTTGGCCTGCACGACCCTGCTCTCCGAATTGAAGGAGCCGGTGGAAGTGCGGCCGCTACCGGGGCAACCGGTGATCCGCGACCTGGTGGTGGACCTGACCCAGTTCTTCCGCCACTACCGGGCGGTGCGCCCCTATCTCACCGCCAAAAGTCCGGAGCCGGAGGTGGAGCGCCTGCAAACGCCGGAGGAGCGCGAGCAACTGGACGGACTCTACGAATGCATTCTCTGCGCCTGCTGTTCTACCGCTTGCCCCTCCTACTGGTGGAACCCGGAAAAATTCCGCGGCCCCGCGGCACTGTTGCAGGCCGCCCGCTTTCTGGCCGACTCCCGCGACGAAGACACCGATCGGCGTCTGGATGAGCTGGAGGGACCCTATAAACTGTTCCGCTGCCACACCATCCAGAACTGCACCAGCGTCTGCCCCAAAGGGCTCAATCCGAGCCGTGCCATCGGCGACATCCGCAAGCTGATGCTGCGGCGGAATCTTTGAAGAGCCAGCCATGAGCCAATCGCCTTCAAAGTTGTACTGGCGCTGCCGACGGGGAATGCTCGAACTCGATCTGCTTCTGCAGCGTTTTCTGGGGCATGGCTATGGTTCCATGGATGATCAGGGTCGGCGGGTCTTCGAGGAGGAGGTCCTGGAACTCTCCGACCAGGACCTGCATGATTACCTGTTCGGGACAAAGCAGCCGGACGACAAGGAAGTGGCACGTGTCATCGAATCCATACGCACCGCTCAGGATTGAACCTCGCGCTTCCCTTCTCCTGAAGCGGGTCATTATCGCCGTTTGCATCGGCGCCATTGCCAGTCTCTGGCTGACGCCACTGCCTTTTTCCCTCCGGCTTTTTCTCTCACTTCTCGCGGTGGCTGCGACGGCCCGAACCTGGCAAAAACGTCCGGAGCTTGGCGGCCCGCCGGTCTGGGTGGAGTGGAATCGCGAAGGGGAGTGGTACTGGCACGAGGCGGGCCACGCTCTACCTGCCGACCTGCTGGGTGATACCTACCTCAACGCCGGTCTGGTCATCCTCAATTTCCGTACCGAGGACGGCCGTCGCTCCCTGGTCCTTCCGCGTGATGCGTTGGACCCGGTGACGTTTCGAAGAGTGAAAGTACGGCTTCGGATCGAGGGAATAAAGCCCGATGAAGACTTCCCGATGAAAACACCTGCTGCAGAGTCGCAGAGGCGGAATCAGTGAATAACCACGGGGGACACGAGGATCACGGGGTAAACAATTGTTTTGAGTTTTTCTTTCCCCGTGCGCCCCGTGTTCCCCGTGGTTCGAAATCCAGCGGGGGCTGAATTCGAAATACATTCCCCGAATCCACGGCGCACGGTCCGTCTTCGCCTACGCCTCCTCGCTGCTACGACGCCGCTCAGCCCGTGCACAGCGTTTCTCGTATGCCTCACGAGCGATCTGCACATCATCCAGGAACCATGACAACTCATTGAGCTGGAGCGCCTGCGGACCGTCCACCAGGGCCTTGGTGGGGTGTGGGTGGAAATCTGCGAGCACCATGTTGGCGCCCGCGACGATCCCCTGGGCGGTAACGTGCATGACATCCAGCAGCCCATCGGGTGAGGCGTCCCTGGTGCCTACCGAGTGCGATGGGTCTACGCAGACGGGCATGCGGGTAAGACGTTTCACCACCGGCACATGGGAGAAGTCGACGAAGTTTCGATGCGGATCGCCCATGTTGGTCTTCATGCCGCGCAGGGCGAAGATCACCTTGCTGTTGCCTTCCGAGGCCAGGTATTCGGCCGCATTCAGCGACTCCTCGAGGGTGATGCCGAAGCCGCGTTTCAGAAGCACCGGGAGCTCCCGCTGGCGGCCGACCGCCTTGAGCAGTTCGAAATTCTGGGTATTGCGCGTGCCGATCTGAAGCATCACCCCGGTCGGGTTGCCGGTGGCGTGCAACGCATCGTGGATCTCGTCGACATGGGATTCGTGGGTGATCTCCATGGCGATCACCTTGATACCGTATTTGCCCGCCAGTTCGAACACGTAGGGGAGACAGGTCTTGCCGTGCCCCTGGAAAGAGTAGGGACTGGTGCGGGGCTTGTAGGCCCCCATACGGGTGCAGACCTGGCCATGCTCGGCCAGCGTCCGCATCATGATCTCCACATGTTCAGGGGTATCCACGGCGCACAGGCCGGCGAACACATGAAGATTGTCCTGTCCGAAGTGGACACCATTATAGTTGAACGAAGTGGGGCGCTGGTCATCCTTGTGACGGCCAAGGATGCGGTACTCCTCCGAGACGCGAACCACCCGCTCCACACCGGGCAGCACTGCGATATCGTCCATTTCCAGCGTCTTGGTGTTGCCGACCAGGTAAAGCTCGGTAAGCACCTGCTCGACGCCGCGCTCTTCGTGGACCCGAACACTGACGCCCGGCAGGTTGGAGAGGTACTCCATGACGGAATGGTACTCTTCCGTGTCCCGCTCCACATTCGGTTGAAGAATTACGATCATTTTGGCTTCGTCGAGGTTTGAATGGTAGAAAATGATGATAACCGATCTGCCGCAAGGTCGCAGAAGGCGCAGCCTCCGGAATCCGCTATTCACTCATCCCGAAACCGCTTGCCGAGATCTCCATAGGCATCGATCCGCCGATCCCTCAGGAAGGGCCAGATCCGCCGCACCGACTCGCTGCGTCCCAGATCCACGTCCACCACCAGAACCTCTTCACTCTCTTCACCGGCCCGCGCCAGGAACTCCCCCTGCGGTCCCGCAGCGAAACTCGACCCCCAGAAACGGGCACCTGAAGTGTGGCTGCTCGGGTCCGGCTCCGCACCGGTGCGGTTGCAGGCCAGTACCGGCAGGCCGTTGGCGACGGCATGACCACGCTGTACGGTGATCCAAGCCTCGCGCTGGCGCTCCTGTTCCGCGGCGTCATCTGCCGGGTCCCAGCCGATGGCGGTGGGGTAGAGGAGCAGTTCGGCCCCGGCCAGCGCCATCAGCCGGGCGGCTTCGGGAAACCACTGATCCCAGCAGACCAGCACACCGAGACGTCCCACCGCGGTATCGATGGGGGTGAAGCCGAGGTCGCCCGGGGTGAAATAGAACTTCTCGTAATAGCCCGGATCATCGGGAATATGCATCTTGCGGTAACGGCCCGCCAGCGAACCATCGCTGTCCAGCACCACCGCCGTATTGTGATAGAGGCCGGGGGCGCGGCGCTCGAAGAGCGAACCGACAATCACCACTCCCAATTCTGCGGCGACACGCCCTAGCGCCTCCGTCGAAGGCCCCGGGATCGGCTCGGCCAGGTCGAACTGACCGATATCCTCGCTCTGACAGAAATAACGTGAAGTATGCAGCTCTTGCAAAAGCACCAGCCGGGCACCACGGGACGCCGCCTCGCGAATTCCATCGAGGTCCTTGTTCAGATTGGTCTCACGATCCTCGCCGCAATCGTGCTGAACGAGGCCGACCGTCAGTATTCGGGACATTAGCACTCCCGCTCTTAAGAGAATCAAAGAAATCGAGGCGAGGGAGTTTCAGACCGCCCTGCGCAACGGACGATAATACTGCAATTCAGATGCGGGAACAGTGGTGGAGTTCCACCGGCTGGCGAGCCGCTATTGATCCTGAAGGGTCACTCAATCGTTCTTTGCAAGCCACGGTTCAGTGGCCGAAAGCGGACTTCGGCCATGGAGTCATTCCCACGGAGGCCCTGGGCCGTGCTCGTCTTTCAGCGATTTCGGCTAATCTTCCATGACTACTTATGACTAAATACGTGTTCTAAATTGGTGTCCATGCATGTAGGAGCGACGGAAGTCGCGATAGCGCCGAATCGCGGCTTCCGTCGCTCCTACATGTATCTCGGTATGTCACCGAAGGAGCCTGTTGGACATGATTTCGGAACAGCTATTTAGACACTCCAAGAAGAGTGCATCTCCATTCTTTTTTCTTGTTAGTCAGAGGAAATTGAATGTCGGGAACCTTGACTTGTTCACCGTTACTTCGGTTCATACATCCCGGCACCGACAATCCACTCTTCACCGTTGGCGCGCACGCGTCGTACGTGAGCTACCTTGCGTACCGGCTCGGCAGATCCGGGTCGGGGCCAGTAGTACTCCACCCAGGCGCTCCCTTCCGCGGTTCGGGTGATCATCTCCTTCACGAGACGATTGCCGGCGGCATCTTCGTACTCCATGAGATTGCGCCCCTCGAGGTTGGGGAATGCCGGGTTTACCAGTTCGGTCCCGGTGGTATCCAGCACGAAGACATAGGTGTCCATGAAGATGAACTTGTCCGACTCATTGCGCAGTTGGGAGAATGCGGCCTGGCTCTGCTCTTCCAGGAGTTTGGCTGCGTCATCGACCAGATCGACCAGGATAGCCCGTGTCAGCGGCATGTCGTACTGCCCGGAGCCAACCAGATAGCGCTCGCCGTCAGGATCGACGGCGCTTTGGATGTAGGTTGACTTCCATGCGGGAAATAGCTCGTTCGGCCGGGGCCATTGGTAGTGGACCCAGCCATGCCCCGGCTCTATGGCCGCTTGCTGCACGAACCAGGCGCCGATGGGTTTGTCGTTGACGTCCTTTAGACCAAGCATATTCTTTCCCTCGCCGGAAGGGTCCGGCGGGTAGACGTACCTTGTGCCGTCCAGGCCCCACACGAAGATGTAGCGCTCCCCCTGGAACCATTTACCCCCTCGCTTTCGAAAATCGTCGAATGCCGCCTTACCTTCCTGCTCAAGCTTGTGGGCGGCCTGTTTCACAAAAGCGGAGAGCTGCTCGTGACTCAGCGCCTTTTCGGCCTGCGCCGGACCGGTCGTAACGAGGCAAAGCAATGTAAGAATTGCGTTGAGAAAGCCGGGCCATGCGTTACCCGGCTGGAGAAAGGACTTCCGTGCCATGAGAGAGTTCCTTCTGATGTAAAGTTGATATGTATTCCTATGGGTGAGGCAGGTTTCCTGCCGAAGCGGTGGCCTGCCACCCGTTCGCACGCCTATTGGCTCGGAAACGAGCGTCCTTTTTCCTGCCCGGACATGGGGACGGACAGGTGCCACTGATCTATTAGCCAGTGGCCATCACGTTTGTCCATGACAGCAGTCACCCGCCCGGGGAGCGTTATCTCTTTGCCGTTCGTCTTTGCCCTCAGTGTGACATCAGCTGCCACCCAAGCCACCGGTCCTGCACTGGAAACAGAGACTCCGCCCCAGTCGATCGATGCCGACTCGCTTTGCGACCAGTCTCGGTGCAGTTGCTCTCCGATGTCGGACAGTCCCACTCGCTCTTCATCGCTGCCAGTGCCGAAGAATGTCACATCTGGATCCGGGGCGAGCGTGGCCTTCAAGCTATCCATATCCCGCTTGGCAAAGGCGTCAGCGAATCGGTTTAGGGTGTCTTTCACCTCTGACGTAGTCTGATTGTCCGCTTTCATGTTTGCCACCGTATGAATGATTTTGTAAACATTGTGCCGCTCTCTATCGTGCGTTTGCCCGGGAAACTTACCCGGATCCGGGCTCCTCCGCTTCCGGGGTGGTTACCGTATTGGCGATCCCTTGCGCGCCCATATAAAACGCCACCATTTCAACGGGCTCCATGCCCGTATTTCGCGCGTTGAGCAAGGAATCCATCGCCTCGACGATTGCGTCTCCCTGACGGTAGGTGATGACCTCGCCAGTCTCCCTCTCCACCTCGAGCGTGCCTCGGATAACATACCCATAGACCGGGATTGGGTGGTAATGCCACCCCGTTTCCGCTCCCGGCGGTAGCTCTACGACGTTGGCGGTCACTTCCGGCTTGTCGGTACGCGGATAATTGACGGGCTCGCCACCGGCAGTGACTGCAGTCTTTGCGATTTCCCGGACGATTACCTCCGTCCCGGATTCATCGCCTGACGCAGACAATGCTAATGAGGAAGTGATGGCGAGGAGGACGGACCCAATGAGGCGAGCTGACGTGTTCGCGTAAAGTGACACGGGCGTTCTCCTTCAGGCCCTTTCATCAGAACCTAGTACACCTGAGCTTCATACGCCCATCCGCTGTGCAAATCAGATTTTCAACCCGTGTCCGGCGGTGCCGGGCTTCTTTATCTACCCTCGGGAGCGACCCCGAAAGCATGCCACCAACCGGTTACCGGTGATCGACGGAATAGCACCGTTCTACCCCTGCCCCGGAAGCGGTAATTCACCATCCCCTGTTCTGTGGACAGAATCTCCTTAACGGCTCTAATCAAATCTTCCTCAGCTGTTTTCTCAGGTTCAAGGAAGATCAGGCTGGGATCCCATTCCAGGGAAAAGCGTCCCGTATGGTCGAACGCGTAGAAGATCACGCGATCGTCCAGGTCCATCTCCTGGCTCAAGCGAGCCGATAGCCGGTCCAGGTAGATCGACGCTCCCAGGACCCCGAAAACCGCATGCCCCGCTCCATGAACGGGCACCGCCACAATGGCAGCCGGCTTGCCCGTACTCTTACTGACCACCAGCTCGCCGATGATCGTCTGCCCGGCCAGGACCTTGGGGAAGTAATCTCGCTGCGCGAGGTTTGCGGGTTCTTTGCCGTTCTGTACGCTCCAGTAGGAGCCATTGGGCAGGGCAAACCAATTCAGTGCGGCGACATTTCGTTTCGCCACCTCCGCCAAGGGCCCCTTGATCTGCGCCCAATCACCGGACTGCGCAGCACCACTGAGGGCTAGGACGTGCAAGGAGTCCACCATCTTTTGAAAATGGGCTTCGCTTAGTGAAACCAGCGATGCAAGGCCGATTTTACCGTCGATGCTGATGGCCGATTCCGCAACCGGCTTGGCCTGTTCCACCCCGCCGGGACCCGCGCATGCGAAGAGACTGGCAGTCGTGACGACAAGTGCTAGCCCAAATCTTGGCGAATGACGCATGAGTCACCTCCTTCGGTCACCGGCTCCCCCATGGAGTCAGCATAGATTTCCGCGAGGCTAGCCTGTGCCCATGGGTGGTTTAAGGCGCCCCTCGACAGTCGCTGACTATACTCACCATTGACTGCACACGGTGGTGGCGCAGACGCGTCGCCTAACTGAAGAGGCCCCACCGAGATGTTCCGTTCCAGGCGAAGATGGCTGATCACCGCGTCTGTCGCACTCTTTTTCCTGCTCGCTTTCATCCTCACCGTTAAGTGGGTCGGGCGTCCCGATCTACCCGAGGGAATTGCCTCGGCCAATGGACGTCTGGAGGCGACACAAGTTGATATCGCCACCAAGAATGCTGGACGCCTGAGCGAAGTACTGGTATCCGAGGGCGATAACGTCCGAAAGGCCCAGGTGGTTGCCCGGATGGATGTGACCAGTTTGGAGGCGAACCTTCGCCAGGCTCAGGCCGAATTCCAGGAAGCCGTGCAGGCCATGTACGCCGCCAGAGCCAAGGTTGCGCAGGAGGAGAGCGCCGTTGAATTTGCGGCCGCCGAGTTCAGCCGCAACCAGGACCTGCTCAACCAGCAGCTCATTCCCCAGCAGCAAGCCGATTTGGCCCGTAGTCGGCTGCGAAGCGAAAGGGCTGCACTAGCTGCCGCCCGAGCCTCTGTAAGCCAAGCCGAGGCTTCCATCGCGGCGGCCCAGGCAAAAATCGACGCGATCCAGGCCGAACTGGACGACAGCATCCTCAAGTCTCCCATCACGGCACGCGTTCTTTATCGCTTGGCCGAACCGGGTGAAGTCCTTCCCGTTGGCGGGAAGGTTTTGACGCTCATCGATCGCAAAGATATCTATATGACCGCATTTTTCCCCACTCAACAGGCTGGCCAGACAGGCGTCGGTTCGGAAGCACGCATCGTGCTGGATGCCCGCCCCGAGGTACCGCTGCCCGCCCGTATATCGTTTATCTCTCCGGAGGCCCAATTCACACCGAAGGAGGTGGAAACCGAAAGCGAGCGCGAGAAGCTTGTGTTCCGGGTCAGGGCTCATGTGGACCCGAGTCTGATCGAGGAGCGTCTGGGAGGCATAGCAACCGGTGTCCCCGGTACGCTCCATGTGCGTGTCGAACCACTCACCGCATGGCCGGAGCACCTACAGCCACTTGCCGCTGAAGATTGATCATGGGCGAGGCGGTCGGGGCCAGGAACTTGAGCCACCGGTACCGCGGTACCGCGGCCCTCGCGGATCTTGATTTGAGCATCCCGGCCGGGAGCCTTATGGGTGTAATCGGTCCGGATGGCGTCGGAAAATCCACGCTACTCTCGCTGATTGCGGGCGCGCGCAAGCTACAAGAAGGAACCCTTCGGGTTCTAAATGGGGATATTCGCAGCCGTACCCATCGCACTGCCATTCAGTCCCGCGTCGCCTATATGCCCCAGGGACTTGGACGCAACCTCTATCTCAACCTCTCGATTTTCGAAAATATCGACTTCTTTGGCCGTCTGTTCGGCCAGGGACGCGTCGAACGGCAGTGGCGGATCGAAGAGCTCCTTGCCGCGACCGGCCTGAGCCCTTTCCGTGATCGGCCTGCCGGAAAGCTCTCCGGCGGCATGAAACAGAAGCTCGGGCTCTGTTGCGCCCTCATCCATGATCCCGACCTGCTCATTCTGGATGAACCCACCACCGGCTTCGATCCTCTCTCCCGCCACCAGTTCTGGGAGCTCATCGCGGAGCTCCGAACTCGCCGCCGGGGCATGACCATTCTGGTGGCGACAGCCTCCCTGGAGGAGGCCAGGGCCCTCGAACAGGTCGTCGTCATGGACTCGGGACGCATCCTTGCAGAGGGCCGCCTGAACGAACTGATGGCGCAAACCGCCGCCGAGAGCCTGGATGAGTTATTCATCCGCCTGCTGCCGGAGGAACGCCGAAAAACACACAAGGTGCTTTCGATGCCGGATCGCTGGTGCCGGCCCGGCGCCCCCGCCGCCATTGCCGCCGAAGGGCTCACTCGCCGTTTCGGTGACTTCACCGCGGTGGACCACGTCTCCTTCAATATCGGGTGCGGCGAGATTTTCGGCTTTCTCGGCTCCAACGGCTGCGGCAAGACCACCACGATGAAGATGCTCACCGGACTGCTGCCATTGACCGAAGGCAAGGCGTGGTTGTACGACAAACCGGTCGACGCCAGTGACATCGAGAACCGCCGGCACATCGGCTACATGTCACAGGATTTTTCGCTCTATCGTGAACTGACCGTGCGGCAGAATCTGACCATGCATGCGCGGCTGTTTCACCTGCCCACTGAGCAGATCCCATCGCGTGTCGAGCAACTGGTTGAGCGCTTCGAGCTTTCCCCCTATCTCGACAAGTTTGCCGGGTCGCTACCGATGGGGATACGCCAACGCCTCTCCCTCGCCGTTGCGATCATTCACCGACCGGAAATCCTCATCCTTGACGAACCCACCTCCGGTGTCGACCCGATGGCGAGGGACAGCTTTTGGGAGCTGCTGCTCGACCTCTCGCGAAACCAAGGGGTCACTATCTTCGTCTCCACCCACTTCATGGACGAGGCGGCCCGTTGCGATCGTATATCCCTGATGCACGCCGGCCGGGTGCTCGCGATCGGCAGCCCGGATGAATTGAAACGGGAAAAGGACGCGACAACGCTCGAAGAGGCCTTTGTGGGCTATCTCAAAGAGGCTGCGCCGGAGGCCGGTCCGATACCGGAGACCAAAACAAAAGCGGCCACCGCGAACGCCGTGGCACGGCCAAAAACCGGTACATCGGTGCTCGCCCGCCTGTTCGACATAAGGCGGACCTATGCTTACGGGCGTCGTGAAGCCCTCGAACTGCTCCGCGATCCGGTCCGGCTGGTATTCGCCCTGTTCGGTACCGTTGTTCTGATGATTGCTTTCGGCTACGGCATCAGCCTCGATGTCGAGGATTTGCCATTTGCGGTGTTGGACCAGGACCGAACGCCCGAGAGCCGCGCCTATATCGAGAACATATCCAGCTCCCGCTACTTCAATGAGCAGGAGTCGATCCGAACCAGCAAAGAACTCGACCGACGCATGCGTATCGGCGAACTGGCATTGGCCATCGAAATCCCGGAAGGTTTCGGCCGGTATTTGCGCCGGGGCACCTTTACACAGGCGGCAGCATGGGTCGACGGGACCAATCCGTTCCGGGCTGAAACGATTCGGGGCTATACGCAAAGGCTGCATGAGCGCTTCCTGAAAGAGCTGGCGGCAGAGAGAGGCACGGTCGAGTCGCTACCTGTCGATGTGGAGACCCGGTTTTTTTATAACGAGGATTTTCAGAGCGTTGCTGCCATGGTGCCCGGGGTAATCGGGTTCCTCCTTATCGTTATTCCCGCTCTGCTTACGGCACTCGGCGTCGTTCGAGAGAAGGAGTTGGGATCGATCACCAATCTTTACGTTACGCCGGTCACCCGCCTCGAATTCCTGCTTGGCAAACAGCTCCCTTATATATTGCTGGCGATGATTAATTACGCGGTTCTGGTGTTGATGGCAGTCACCATTTTCGGCGTACCTTTCAAAGGGAGCTTGGCCGCTCTGACGCTAGCCGCTCTGCTCTATGTCACCGCAGCTACCGGAATCGGCATCCTGGTCTCCTCCTTCACCAACTCGCAGATAGCGGCGCTTTTTGCTGCCGGTATCCTCACGTTACTCCCTGCAACTAACTTCTCGGGGCTCATCGATCCCGTTCATTCACTCCAGGGTCCGGCGCGATTTATCGGCGAGCATTACCCGACCACCTACTTTATCGAAGCCAGTGTCGGGGCGTTCAGTAAAGGCCTGGGATTGAGCGGCCTGCTGCCCTTCATCCAGGTGCTTGCCGTCATGGCGCCCCTTTTCACCCTGCTGGGCCTGCTGTTTCTGCGAAAACAGGAGCGCTGATGAATCGGCGACTAAGAAATATCTTCGACTTGGGAGTTAAGGAGCTTCGCAGTCTTCGACGTGATCCAGTGCTTCTGTTCCTGGTCGGCTGGGCCTTTACAGTCGGCGTGATCACACCCGGCCGGGGCGCAGGGGATGCATCCGTGCACAACGCACGTATCGCCATCGTCGATGAGGACCGCTCCGCATTGTCGGAGCGAATAGCCGATTCCT
Organism: Thiohalomonas denitrificans; assembly: GCF_900102855.1. Taxonomy (NCBI): domain Bacteria; kingdom Pseudomonadati; phylum Pseudomonadota; class Gammaproteobacteria; order Thiohalomonadales; family Thiohalomonadaceae; genus Thiohalomonas; species Thiohalomonas denitrificans. The sequence goes on along the minus strand of NZ_FMWD01000007.1, from coordinate 113,457 downwards.
TTTATCCACCGTACTTCCGGCCACCCCGAAATATCCCCTTGTCTGCTGCCGAACCACTGATGGACCAGGGCGAAATTACCTTCGTTCTGGTCATCCCGCAGGGGTTCGAGCGGGACCTGATAGGCGACCGATCCGATGTTCAGCTTCTCGTTGATGCCACACGAATGAAGCAGGCCGGCATCGGCGCCGGCTACATCGAGCGTATCGTCAGGGGACAGGTGAAGGAGTTTCTGGAGAAGACCCGGCGGGAGGCCCCGGTAACTGCGGATCTGGTGGTCAGGACGAAGTTCAACCCCAACCTCGTACCCGCTGGATTCCAGGGGTTGGTCGCCCTCATCAATCACACCACCCTGCTCACCGTCCTATTGACCGGCGCCGCCGTTATTCGCGAACGCGAGTATGGCACCATCGAGCACGCGCTCGCGATGCCCATCACTTCCGTGGAAATCATGTTGGGGAAGCTCTGGGCCACCGCCTTGGTGATGACGGCGGTCGTTATCACCTCTCTGACGCTCGTCGTAAGAGGCGTCCTGGACCAGGCCATCGCGGGCTCTCTGCCGCTGCTGGTCACCGGCGTTGTTATCTATCTCTTTGCCGCCACCTCCATCGGTATTTTCCTTGCCACGGTTGCCCGCACCATGCCTCAGCTGGGGTTGCTGGCCGTTATGGTGGTGATTCCGATGAATATGCTATCCGGCAACAACACCCCTTTGGAAGCACAGCCGGTGGTGTTGCAGTGGCTTATGCAGTTCTCGCCCTCAACCCACTTTGTCAGCGTGGCACAGGCGGTAATTTTCCGCGGAGCCACACTGGCGGAGGTCTGGATCCAGCTTTCAGTCACCGCTGGAATCGGAGTTGCCCTTTTCCTCCTGGCACTGCTGCGATTCCGGAGCAGCATGGCAGCCGCGCGTGGCTAAAATTCGGCGCCAGGAAAAGGAAATACTGCGGGAGTGACTACAATACGAGTACACGCTGGAATCATTTTTTGGAAGAGCCGTACGCGGCAGAGTGCATCATCGAAACACCGAAGGAGAATTGTATGAGCGGCAGGACGCTGGCACTACTTCTCTCATTGGTACTCATTCTTTTATCTACTCAATCCTTTGCACAACAACCGGAGCAGGGAGGTGAACCGATGAAACTGTATGCAATCTTCTTTGGCTTCACTGCGCAGGGCATCGAAAACATCAGACAGAGTCCGGCACGGGTGGAGACCGCGAAGGAGATCGTGCGGAGTCTGGGCGGTGAGATGAAGACCTTCTACGGAATCCTGGGCAGCGAATTCGATACGATCTTCATTCTCGAAGCCCCCAGCGACGAGGCCGTCGCCAAAATGGCCCTTGTCATCGCCTCGGGCGGTAACGTTCGGACCCAAACCCATCGGCTGTTTACGGAAGAGCAGTACGGCAATCTGATTTCGGAATTACCCTAGTGGCCCACTAAGCCCGCCAAACGGTATGAGCGATGGACGCTAAGGATTGGCTTGCCATGCTAAAACCCGCTTACGAAGAGGCGCACGCCGGCTTCGAGGAGGGCGGCGTGCCCGTCGGCGCAGCCATGTTCGACTCACGGGGGAGAGTGCTGAGCCGCGGCCGTAATCGGCGGGTGCAGGATAACGATCCTTCAGCCCACGGTGAAACCGACGCGTTTCGAAAAGCGGGTCGGCAAACCACCTACCGTGACAAGATTCTCGTCACCACGCTGGCACCGTGCTGGTATTGTTCAGGACTGATCCGCCAGTTTCGCATCGGAACGGTCGTTGTCGGCGAGTCCGAAAACTTCGCCGGTCACCTGGATTGGCTCCGCGAAGCGGGGATTCAGGTGGTTGAGCTCAATGACCCTGAATGCACCGAGCTGATGCGGCGATTCATTCAGCAATCCCCCAATATCTGGAATGAAGACATTGGCGAGAGTGAATAGAGGCGGGGCCATTTACGGACCCGCATAGTACGATTCAGCAAGGAGCTTAACTCATGACCGAACGACAGCGGGACCGCGCACAGAAAGTCGTAGAGTCCTTTCGGGTACTGCTGGACAAGAAAACACTTGAAACGATTCCGGACAATGACTTTGAACAGTTGGCGCTCTTCGTCCAGGAGGCCCTCTCGGATGAGCTGCATGATGCTGCCGAACAGGTGGAAGAGCTGGCCCGAAAGATGCGCTCGGGCACGAGCCTGAGCGATGTCGGTATGGATGTTATGTAGAGGTACGGTCACCAACTTGCAAGCTGCTTGATAAGCGGACGCTGACCCACTGGTGGGATGCGCTTGATGGACCTTCACGGCGGGGCATGAACCATAAGATCATTGATGGGACACCGCTCGACCGAAGTGACCTGCCCATTTACTTCCCAACGAAAAACTCGTAAACGTAACCCACCGCAGGACCCACCAGGCAGACAACGAGCAACAACTTCAGCGTACGGGCGGGGACGTAACGCTGAAGCCGCGCCCCGCTATACATGCCAGCAGCACCGCCCAGGCCGAATAGCAGACCGAGGCCCCAATCCGGGGCGACCGCCATATCGGGAAAAACCGGGGCAATAAAGTGGTAAAAGGCGACTCCCGCGACCGAGGTGACCAACGTGCCCAGCAGCGCGGCCCCGGCGACCGTATGCACCGGCAGTGCGAACAGGCTGACCAGAAACGGGGCGATGATCGCTCCGCCACCGATCCCGTACGCGCCGCCGATCACACCAACAATCAGGGCCAGGGCAAACACGCCCCAGCGATTGGCGGTGAACAGTTCGCCGCCGTAGCGATAGGCGATACGGGAGGGAATGCGCGCAGGTACCACAGTCGCATTTTGAGGCGGGCCCTCCGACCGTCGGCCTCGCGAGAGGATGTCACGCCCGAGTTGCAGCCCGATGTAGAGCAGAACCGCTGCTACAAAAAGCTTGAAGTCACGGGCGCCCGGCAGCAAGGCAATGCGTAGCAGAGCACCAAGTGCCACGCCCGGTAGTGTCCCCGCCACGATAACCCACGCCAGAGGCCAGACCATGCGCCCCTCTCGCAGGTAACGATAGATCCCGCTCGGCGTGGCCACTACGTTAAACACCTGGTTGGTGGCACTGACCGCCGGGCTGGTGAAGCCAAGGACGCTCACCTGAAACGGCAGCAACAGGAAGGCGCCCGAAACGCCACCCATGGAGGTGAACAGCGAGATCGCAAACCCCACCAGCGGGGGGAGCCATGGCGAGACCTCTACCCCCGCGACATCGAAATACATCGGCTCCTGCTCCAGAGTTTTTGTGCCTGTGCAGACTGCCCGTATTCGGCGCCAATCTGCAAGCAAGCTACGGCAGTTCAGTACCGCGACTCATGATCTCGATATAGCCCGCATAGCTGAACAGCCGGTTGCGCTTCCGGGCGGTCAGCTCCTTCACGATGTCGAGCTGCTCCAGGTGGACGAGGGCCTTGTTGACGGCCGCCGGGGTGATGCCGGTCTTCTCCACCAGCGAGTCCGAGGTGGCGAAGGGATGCTCCATCAGCGCACGGTGAACCTGAAGGGTGGTGCCGCCGCCCGACCCAGGCCGCTGATCTTGTAACGGTCCCGGTTGGACAGCTCGAGGAGTAGCTGGCCGTTTCCACCGCCTGGGTGCGAAAATCCTAAAATAAAGAGTCGGGAAGGGCCAATTAAACGGATTTCCTAATTGGTTGTGTTCATCTCAACCCATTGGAAACTATAGATTTCGGTATGGTGCGGCTTCGAAGAAAGGCGCAGGAATATCTTGACTCCTAACAGACAACTAGATGTGATCTCTCAGTAGATTGTTCATCCGGAGCCTACCCGGAAGAATGGAGGTGCAAACCAAAACCAACCTCCAGGAGGCCCGGATGAACAAACATAAGAATGAACGTTTAACGGTCCATGGTCGAGCCCTGTTAGTGCGCAGGGTGGTCCACGAGGGACTCAGGCCTGAGGAGGTCGCGCAAGCCATGGGGGTGAGTGTGCGAACGGTTTACAAGTGGGTCCGACGCTATCTCGAAGAGGGCGAAGCCGGTCTGGAGAACCGCTCGTCACGCCCGCGCAGCCGCCCCTTGGCCACGCCCGAGCCACTCATCAGGGAGGTCATTGCCCGTCGCCGACAGCGCCAGACCTACCGCCAGATTGCCGAGGCGGTCGGTATTGGGCAAAGCACAGTAGCCAGGATTCTTAAACGTGCGGGCCTCAACCGTCTGGCGGCACTGGAACCGGCCCGGCCCGACAACCGCTATGAACACGAGGCTCCCGGCGACCTGCTGCATCTGGATATCAAGAAACTGGGGCG
>NZ_FMWD01000007.1:0-109177 GCF_900102855.1 Thiohalomonas denitrificans | reverse complement strand
GGCGGATGTGCGGCCAGTGCACGCGTGCAAACGCGGGGAAGTCCTCGATGGGCATTCCGTCAATGCCGGGCGTCCCCTTGTTGGCCTTCACCCGTTTCCATGCGCGGCGCACGTTGGCACTGTCCAGCACCCGCGCCATCAACTCCTCGTGCAAGGCTGGCTGCATGAAGCCACGCCGCGACACATCTCCCCCGGTCGGGTTCGGCGATGGTGACGAGTGACTCACGGCTCCTCCTTGTTTTCTCATGTTTGGTCCTTCACCGCGGCATCGCTCCAGATACCGCGATTACTATGACCTCTGCTGACTTCTGCCCGATCACGCTGGAAATTGCTCCCCAGCGCGCTATGTCGCTACGTAACGGCTTGCCGCCTGATTCGCTCGCCCCGGCTGACGGCAGGCCGGGGCGCCAAGGCTTGGTCAACCAGTGGCCTATCTGGTTATACTGGCCGTAACGTAGGACATCGCGGAGTCGGGCAGACCTCCCCGAATAAGGACATGAACTTTCAGTGCACAGCCGCCGCATTTACCCTATCCCCTGCACCTGATGGGCTTCGTCATCTTGTGCTGACTCGCCCGGGGACTGAGCCTTCTATGCGATTTCTGTCCGTCGGCTCGCACTTTTGCGCTCGGGCTTCCTCCAGACAGACCCTCGCGGGGCTGCCCTTGCCGTCGGCTAGTAGTTATTTCCGTCCCGAAGGACATCTCAGGTACTCCTACAGGGGACTTTCACCCCATCAGTTCATGCCCATGTCGGGCGTACACAACCGCCTAGAGTCCGACGTCTTGCACTTCCGCTGCGCTCCAGGGCAAGGCGCGGCTCAAGCGGAACGTTATGCGTAAGGGTGTTCGAACAATCGATACCTTTCTATTCGTCTTTTCATCATTGGGTTTGGTGATTGGCGTAGCGTCACTGGTCCTTGGGTTATTCTTGGTCGCTACTGGTCACAGGACGATAGTGGAACGCTTAAATAATGCGGCAGTGATGATGTCAGTGCTTTTGGCATTCGGACTGATTTCCGGTGCGACGATATTGGCATCGAGGACCCGGTTCTTTGACATCCAAGGTGTTCGTGCGGCGTATAGATTTTCCGTGATTGCCTCCTCGCTTGCGTTTGGAGCCTTGTTTTTGTTTGCGATTGGCTTGGTTGCGTATCATGAGATTCGATGAATACCCGCATAACTTTCACGTCAAGCGCGATGCTCGTTCCTCGCGCGCCTTACGCTAGCGTTAGGCCCTTTTTTTATGGATCAAGAAGAAGAGCGCAACCGTGAAGAAGAGCATTTGATCTTCGTAATTCGGTCTACGAACATTGTGGAGACGAAAATGAAACGCGTTATAGAGGCGTTCATAAACCCTTCACCAGATCGTTCCGAATTCGTAGTCTCATATCTTCTGAATAATGCCACGATACCTTTCGGGGCTAAGGTGAAAGTCATTCTCGCCATTGCGAAGCGTCTTTTTGTCAGGGTGGACCGAAACGCGTTTCATACTCTGCTGAGTCGTCGTAACGCCTTTGCACATCAAGATCATCTCAGCTCCATTCGTGTCATAACCGACTCTGAAGATTACCCTGATGTTTCTTTCGTCGTTGAGTCAATAAAAGGCTCAGGCGAGCTTGAAATCGTCACCCAAGAGAGAGTTTTTGCGGAGTTTATGGAAGCGTTCATCAAAGTAGATGAGTATCTTGATGAACTGCTCACTGCGTTGGGTGCAACAGCGGGAACTACCCGGACACCCATCGTAAGAAGAGGAAGATAAAACTCTCATAATCTCCAATGATTGGCATTGCCCTCTTTTTTTTGCTGCGACTTCAGCCTAAGACACGGCAGCGATATGCTTAAACAGACTTGGTTGGATCCGTTTTGAGGCGGTAATCCGAACTCTGCGCGAGTGTAACCCGCGGGTCCGGCGATCCGCAGCGTAATGGTGCGAAAGTAAAGAGGGAGCATTACGCCAGCAGCGTTCGGCAAGCGCCCATCCCGAGCGTGCGTCGGTAGCCGAGTTGCTGGCAGGCCTGCTTGAGGTTGTGGGCCCCGCCCACCAATCCCTTGAAGGGGCTCTCAAACTGAGTCGTCAGATAGCCCCACTGCTTGGGATCGATCGCCAGGCGCTGGAGGATGGATGGAAGGTGCTCGGGGATGGCGCCGCGCTTGCCTTCACGGATAAGCCGTCCGGTGAAGTCCACTAGGTCAAGATAATCGGTGAGACGAAACGGCAAGCCCTTGGGCATGGGCTCTCGCGGATTGCCGGCAAAGGGCAGAAGGCGGGCCGGCTGTGATGGAGTCTCATTGGGATGCTCCGCTTGCGTTGCCGCGGCGGCTCGCTCCTGAACGGCGGTGAAGTCAGACGCCTCCGGCGTCTGTGCCATCTGCGCCCGAACCGAGAGGAAGCGAAGCCGTTTTAATGATTTAAGAAGCGTAATAAGTGAAATTATCGTAGCAGCTAGAATGCTGGCAAGGCTTTGGCCTAGAGATCACTTCCGTACCGATAGCCAATGGGAAACGCATCAAGCGCAAATCGATAAACAAGAAGCGGTCTTTGGGGAGGATTGGAAGAAGATGGCCCTATACAGACCTACCACCAGATTGCCAAGGTGGTCGGTATTGGGCAAAGCACAGTGGCCCGCCGGCCCAACAGCCGTGGCGCCGGTTGGGAGTATGTTCACATCGCTATCGATGACCATTCCCGAGTGGCCTTTGGCACAAATCCACCCGGATGAGACGGGTCGCAGCGCCTGCCGCGCCTGTTGCAGACGGTGCGCTACTACCCCGGGCTGGGTATTCGCTTCAAGCGCGTGCTGACCGACAACGGTCCCTGCATTGCTCAGAGCGCTTCGAGTGCCTCTGCCGGCGACTGGGGCTGAAGCATTGGCTGACCAAGCCGTACAGCCCCCGGACCAATGGCAAGGCCGAACGGCTTATTCAAACCGCCCTGCACGAGTGGGCCTATGCGCGCTCGTACAAGAACTCAATGCAGAGAGCCGGGCAGCTTCCGGTTTGGCTACATGAATACAACTGGCACCGCCCCCATGCCAGTCTGGATTACAAGCCTCCGGGCAGCCGGTTGGGCTTTCCGTGAACAACCTTATGCGGGGAGAAAAGGGTCAGGTCTTTCATCGTGCATACAGAGCAAAAAATACCTGCCCCTGATGGTTGCGTAACGCTGCAGCCGACCGTGAACCTCCCCTGCGTTAGCGGTTAGCATCGTTGCGCCAACTACCCGGACACCCATCGTAAGAAGAGGAAGAAAAAACTCTCATAATCGCCAATGATTGGCATTGCCCTCTTTTTGCTGCGACTTCAGCCGAAGACACGGCAGCGGCATGCTTAAACAGACCTGGTTGGATCCGTTTTGAGGCGGTGATCCGAACTCTGCGCGAGTGTAACCCGCGGGAGGCCGATCTCGGCGCGAGCATAGTTCGCGGATTGGGGGGATCCGCGCGGAGTAGCCGAAAATAAAGAGGAAGCGTTACGCCAGCAGCGTTCGGCAGGCGCCCATCCCGGGCGTTCGTCGGTAGCCGAGTTGCTGGCAGGCCTGCTTGAGGTTGTGGGCCCCGCCCACCAATCCCTTGAAGGGGCTCTCAAACTGAGTCGTCAGATAGCCCCACTGCTTGGGATCGATCGCCAGGCGCTGGAGGATGGATGGAAGGTGCTCGGGGATGGCGCCGCAGCGAATGGGGTCAGGTCTTTCCTATTGCATGAGAGCAAATAGGGTCAGGTCTTTCCTCTCGCAAATGCAAGAGGAAAGACCTGAACATCCCGCTGGTATTTTCAAGCTATTTCGAGCTAGTTTTCTCGGGTGAAGGTTCCCTGATCTCGTACGCCCTTCCCTGTTTGAGCATTCGAAATAGCACACGGCATAGGTGGCGTCCCAACGCTCGGATAGCCTGATTATGGCTCTTGCCCTGGGAGCGCTTCTTCTCATAAAAGCGCTGTGACTCAGGAACCTGCTTCCGGTGTCGATCGACACCCACCATCATTGCTGCCTTCGCGCGCGTGTTCACATGTTTCGGGTTCTTTGAACCGCGCTGGTTTCCGGAGCTGTTATCGAGGTTGGCCATGCCCACGTAGACCGCAAGGCTACCTTCTTTGGCGAAGCGCTCAATGGTACCGATTTCACCGGCCAGCTCCGACGAACATACGGTCGCAAAGCCCGGTATGGTATCGACCAGCTGTGCAATCTCTGACTGGCCCATGAGTTCTTCACAGCGGACTTCGAGCGCCTTAATCTTCTGCCTCAGGTCCAGTATTCGCTGGGCATCTTCAACAATCATCGGGCCGACCCACTCAATATCGTGGCTGAAGCTCGCGGCCTTCTGCCAATCGCCTATAACCTTGGCGTATTTGCGTCCGATGCCTTTAATCGAAAGCACCGTATTCTGACGGATACGGGCAAGCTTACGAAGGTCGTCACTATAGGTGATAAAGTTCAAAAACCAGAGGTTTTCCGCATCCTTGGTGATTGCCAGCAATCCGGGGCAGACCGCCTGCAAATCAGCCTGCATGCGGCTTAGAAGGCGACTTTTCTCATCAACGAGCGAACGGCGCCTGCGGGTCAAACGCTTCAGTTTTTCGTTCTCGACCGGCGTTGCTGTGACCTCCTGGAGCACCCCTTTGGCCGACGGGAGGTAGTCCCGAAGCTGAAACAGCTCAAGGCCTTTGCGTGCATCGATTCGGTCGGTTTTCGCCGCAGCGGGAAAAATCTCTTTAAAGCGAGCAAGCTTCAGATTGTTGATGTTGAAAAGGCGATAGCCTCGCGAGCGTACGAGGGTGTCCAGCGGGCGAGCCCAACCGTTGTAACCCTCCATGGCCACCGACACTTCTCCGCCGTAGCGATGGTGGTGGCGTTCGATTCGCTCGAAGAAAAGCTCGAAGCCTTCCGGCCGGTGGGGTAGGTCGAATTCGTCCAGCACTTCTCCACAGGGCAAGCCGATCGCTACACTGTGACTGTGACAGCCCACATCAATGCTGACGCGAATATCGGAGGTTGTTGTCATTGTTCGTGTCTCCGTAAGTCAGAACCAGTAGAAAAAATCATCCGCCGGTCTCGTCTACTTACAGAGCCACATCAGAGCGCTGATCGGCACCATCCCGTTCGACCCACCGGATGATGCAGGGTGGCGGGGGCGGCATTTCAAGTCTAGTGAGCCGATTCCGGCCACCGACCCCAAGAGCCACACCCCCGCCGAAGCTAATCTTACCTATTATGCGGGGGCTCCGCTAACCTGCAAATCCGATGGTAGACCCTATTTACCCTCGGCGTCTGACCGAACCAGCGCGCGAATTCGCGGGGAGACGACGATGGAGCCCGGCGTGCGCCGCCTGCTACGCGTGCATATCGACGACGCGATCGAGGCCGACCGCGTGTTCACGATACTGTTGGGCGACGAGGTCGAGCCACGACGTAATTTCATCGAGAGCAATGCGCTGAGGGCGACAAATATCGACGTCTGAGTCCCCTGGCGTCCGTGTTTCTGAGCTACCTATGCGGCAATGAACGCGCCGGCGGCGGATCGACGGTGATGGCTGCAAGGGAAAATTCAGGTGCCCCGGAAGAGCCGAATCCAATCCTTGCCAAAAAGCTTCGGGGGAACCATATTAATCTTCATGCAGAAAGCCGTTCTCATCCACATCGTCATCATTGCGTCGACTTCGTCGCCAATGCGGCCCACGCGCCATTCATCAGCTTACCGTGGATATCGCCGACAATTCGAGGTGACCCGACGTGCTTGACGTAGAGTGCTGGAGCGTCGCTAGAAAATGAGGTTTTGCAATTTCTACCCGCTCGCGCCAGGGGCTGGTGCTCTGGCACGAGGCCTGCGCCCTGGAACGTCGTGAGACTGGACCCCCCGAACGACAAGCGCGGTCCGCCGGTCTGGCAGCTTGCCTTCATCGGACTCGTGCTGCTCGGCACGGCCGTGGCGCTGATGCAGTGGGCGCAGACGCTCAGCATCACGCGCACGGTGGTCGGCAGTCCCGGCATGTTTCCGTACCAGGGCCCGATCACCTCGGTGCACGAGATCGCCGGCGAAAGCGCGAAGGCGAACCTGCTCGCGAAGGATGTGGTCCTCGCGGATGTCGAGATCGATCAGGTGATCGGAGAGCGGGTCTTCCTGATCTCGGAGCATGGTGAGACCGTGCCCGTGGTCCTGTTCGGCGAGTTGACCGGCTGGCAGCACGATCGTGCGGTCACGCTCGAGGCGGGCCAGCGGATCCGGATCTACGGCGTGATCCGGATGCTGCGCAGCATTGAGGAGATCGTGGACAAGCAGGCCCTCGCCGCAGACGACACGCAGAAGCTGCGGGGCCATGAGATCTTCATCAGCGCGTTTCGCGTGGCGCCGCTGCCGATCCGCGAGCGCGTGCGAATTCCCCGCGTGATCACCGCGGTGTCGCAGTTCGTGCAGGCCTCCGATCCCGAGGCGCTGCAGGCGCGCGAGGTGGTACTCGACAAGGTCAAGGTGCTGGACGTCCTTGGCGACCACGCGTTCCGCGTCGGCGACGAAAGCGCGAGCGTGCCGGTCGCGCTGCTCGGCGAGATGACCCGGCGCCAGGCCGACGATGTGGTCCAGATCCGCATCGGCCAGATGGTGCGGATCTATGGTGTGATCCGATTGCTACGCAGCCAGCAAGAGATCGAGGACATTTTGATGGTTTCGCCCGAGGTGGCCGCGCAGCTGCGTGGCAACGCTCTCTATGTCAGCGCGCTCCGGGTGGTCCTGCTGGAGCCGTCGTCGTGAGGACTGCGGTCGTGCATGACCAGCTCGTCCGTAGCGTGATCTCCGACGTGAAGACCGACTACGCCTACTACACGTTCATGACACTTTCCGGTATGCTCGCCGCGGTCGCATTCCTCACCGATTCAATTCCGCTGCTCCTCGGCGCGATGATCGTGGCGCCCGCGTATCCGCCCCTTGCCGCCGTGTCGTTCAGCATCGCGGGTGGCTATCCCCGTATGGCGGGGCGCGCACTCCTCGTGCTGTTCGGGGGGGTGGCGCTGGCGATCATCGCCGCGGTCGTGACCACGTGGTTGTTCAACGTCACCGACATCATCTCGAGCGCCTCGAACCTCGTCTCGAAACCGCTGCTCGAGGAGCGCGTCCGTACCGGCTGGTACAGCATCCTCGCCGCGGTCGTAGCCGGGGCCGCGGGCACCGTCGCCGTGATCCAGCGCAAGCAGGACGCGCTGATCGGGGTCGTCGCCGCGGTCGCGCTCATTCCCGCGGGCGCCGCCGGCGCGCTCGCCGCTTATTCCGGCGACCTCGGCCGTGCGCTCGGTGGCTTCGTGCTCCTCGCGGTCAACATCCTCGTGATCATCGCGGTCGGTCTGCTCGTCCTCGTCGCGATCCGACCGGGGCGCGCTGACGCCGCCAAGCATGACGCGGAAGGCGGCGAGATCGGAACCACGTCCGCCGAGGCCGACAGGGACGCATAGCACTAGCCCTGCAAGGTCAATGAGCCGGCGGGAGTCGCATTACGCGGTTCGTGTGGTGCCACTCCGAGCATGAGGGCATTCGCGCGCCGGTGCACGTGTTCACCGACCAACCCAAGAAGGTCGGGTCTTTCCGCTTGCATTCGCAAGAAGAAAGACCCTGTTACGGGTGAGCCTCGGCGGCTTGCCTGCGACTGAACCACCCCACCGCAGTCGAGTCGCCGGAAGGCCCACAAGCGCCGTGTGGAAAAATACCTGCCCCTGATAGTTGCGTAGCGCTTCAGCCGACCGTGAACCTCCCCCGCTTTAGCGGTTAGCATCGAGAACTACCCGGACACCCATCGCAAGAAGGGGAAGAAAAAACCCTCATAATCGCCAATGATTGGCATTGCCCTCTTTTTGCTGCGACTTCAGCCTAAGACACGGCAGCGGCATGCTTAAACAGACCTGGTTGGAACCGTTGTGAGGCGATAATCCGAACTCTGCACGAGTGTAATCCGCGTGAGGCCGATCTCGGCGCGAGCGTAGTTCGCGGATTGGGGGATCCGCACGGAGTAGCCGAAAATAAAGAGGGAGCGTTACGCCAGCAGCGTTCGGCAGGCGCCCATCCCGGGCTTTCGTCGGTAGCCGAGTGGCTGGCAGGCCTGCTTGAGGTTGTGGGCCCCGCCCACCAATCCCTTGAAGGGGCTCTCAAACTGAGTCGTCAGAGGTCAGGATAATCGGTGAGACGAAACGGCAAGCTCTTGGGCATGGGCTCTCGCGGATTGCCGGCAAAGGGCAGAAGGCGGGCCGGCTGTGATGGAGTCTCATTGGGATGCTCCGCTTGCGTTGCCGCGGCGGCTCGCTCCTGAACAAGTCTCTCCTTGAGAGGATGTTTCGAGTACCCCGTAGGGGCTTTGGAAGTTTAGTTGGCCCCGAGCGCGTTATACGCCCGGGGCCGGCAGCGGCCCGTTCTTACGGGCTGAAAAGCACGGCTGTGGGAACGTGGAAACCGAGTCCGTGTTCATCGGTTCGGACCGTGAAGCTGGTGCCCTGGTCAGCCGATATGGCAAGCCCGCCAAACGTCCCTACATAGAGGTAGCCTTCGTAGGTGTCGATGCTGCTGAGGTTTGCGTCCGGCAGACCGTCGGCGGTGGTCAGGTTCGTAAAAGTTGTGCCACCGTCGCTGGATATTGCCAGACCCGAGAAGGAGGTCGGATCGTCACTGTCGGCGACGACCTCCGCATAGAGGCGAGTGCCATCGTAATGCAACAGGTCGACGGGGATGGCGCCAAGGCCATTGTCACGGGTCAGCAACGTCGGGAACGTCACCCCCCCGTCGTCGGATACCACGATGCCGTACTCCGTTCCCACGTAGACGTCGCCGCTCGCGTCCACGACAACATCCGTCGGGTTTGCGAGGCTGAAGCTGCCGTCATACACCTTGGGGTCCCAGCCGTACATGGTGAAAGTAGCACCGCCGTCGTGGGAATAGTAATAGCCGAAATTGTTTCCGGTGGCATACACATTGCTCCCGTCCACCGCCAATTGTCCTCTGGCCTTCCACACGTCGTCCGAGACGCTTGTATCCGGCTGCTGGAAGCTGGCGCCGCCGTCGTGGGAGACGGCATAACCGGCGGGCAGGGAATTGGCAATAAAGTCGGTGGTGACGTGGATGGTCTTGCCGTCCTCCGAGACATCCAACTGATTGATCACGTAGCTTGGGAGGCCGTTTCCAAGGTTCAGGTTGGTGAAGGTGTAGCCCCCATCATCAGAGACGGAAATACCACCGGCATTGTGATAATAGACTTCGTAGCCGCTGGCCACATACAACCGACCGTTGGCATCGGCCACGATGTCGTGAACGCTGTGGTCGGCGAGCCCAATGGCGGTGAAGCGGGCGCCATAATCGTCGGAGTAGGCTAGGCCAGCGTCGGTGAAAGCCCAGACACGCGAACCGATGATTTCGATATCTTTAACGGTGCTGCCCGGCAGTCCCTCATACATGGTTGTGATGGTTCCGAAACTGGTGCCCGAGTCCCGGGACACCGCGAGCGCCTGTTTGGTTGCGTACTCGCCGAGGGAGCTGCCAAGCCCCACATAGATGTCGCTGCCGGAAACGGCCACGGAAAGTGCTACTTCGCTGGGCAGGCCGTTATCCGTCGTCAACCAGTCATAGGTCACGCCGTCATCGGACGTGATCGCCACGCCGACGCTCGTGGCCAGGTAAAGCGTGCCGTCCGGCGTTATGTGTACATCATTAATATAGATGGTACCGTCGGCCGGGACTTGGCGCTCGGTGAAGCTTGCCCCGCCGTCGGTCGAGACGAGAAGGCCGGCCGGACGGGTGGCTGCATACAGCGTATCGCCATAGCTTGCCAGTTGGACGATATCGGCTTCGTAGACCTCGTCAAAGGTAATACCCCGGTCGGTCGAACGCCAGAGGCCCCAACTGTCGCCTGCGAAAACCGTAGTACCCAGTTCCCAAACTGCCTGAATGCCGCTCGGCGCCGTCGGCGACTCTGTGAAACTGGCTCCCCCGTCAGTGGAAATATCGAGCCCTCGGAAACCGCCGGAGTAGACACGGCTGCCCCTGGCGTAGAGCGCGTCGGAGCCACGGAGCCCCGGGGCGCCACTGCGGTTTAGCCAGGTGTTCCCGTCGTCATCGGAAATGTAAAGCCCGGTTCCGACGGCATAGATGCGCCCGTTGGTGCTGTCGATGAACAATGGCTGGTAGCTGCTTCCCGCCTGTATAGCGCGGGTATTGACGAAACTGTCCGGGACCGGTCCGGCGCCGCGGGCGAGCCCCGACCCGGTTCCTACGTAGGTAAAGCCGGTTGTGGACAGAGAGTAGAGTATGTCGCGGACCGCTTCAGTGTTACCGGCAGCATCCTGACCGGCGAATTTCAGGTAGGTGTCGCCTTCGGCCAGCGTGGCAGTCGCGGTGGACGCCTCGACCACCGTTCCGTTGAGCGGATCGAAGCTCGGCACCGTGCCGTCGGTTGTGTAGACCAGGCGCACGCAGCCGGTGGCCGGCGTCCCACTGTCGGTGCAGCTCAGGTTGACGGTCTTGGATGCCTCGCGGTAGACCCCGCCCAAGGGACTGGCGGTGGTGGTCGGTTCGGTGCAGTCCCCATTCGTCGTGAAGTCCCAGCTGACGTCAGCCTCCAGCGGATTGCCGGCCCGGTCGGTCACGGCAGTGCTCAGGGTGGCGGTGTAGAGTGTGTTGCACTCCAGCCGGTCGATGGGCTTGAAGCTGACTACCGTTGCATCGGTGCTTGGCGACAAGGTGCCGACGACTTGGTGGTCCGCAGCACTTACCGTGAAACTTTCCTCGCTGACGCTTGCGGGCAGTACCGGCTCGCTGAAAGTCGCGCTGATGGTCTCTGTCAGGGAGACATCCGTTGCCTCGCTCGCGGGCACTGTTGAGGAGACAGTGGGAGGGATAGTATCGACGACGTAGGTTTCGGACTGGACCGGCTCGATGTTCCCCTCCTCATCGATGGCGAAGAACTTCAGAGTTACTTCCGTATTATGCGGCGTAATCTCTATGGGATCGGCATAGCGGTTGGAGTCGGTAGAAGGTGTCGATCCGTCGACTGTGTAATAGATGCCGGCACAGCCCGAGGCCGCGTCGTTACAGCTCAAGGTTATGCTCTGCGGGGCATTGAATAATCCGGAAACCGGGGACGCGGTGCTTTCGGGCGGCGTCAAATCGGCGGTACGGAATTTCCATTCCGTATAGGGCAGCGGGTTGAGTAAGGAGTCGACCACGCCATCGAGTTCCACTGTGTACGTGGTGAATTCGTCAAGCGTTCCGTAGGGATTGAGAGTGGCCGTCCGGCTGTCGGTGTCATAGGAGCGGCTTCCCCATACCGTCCCCCACACTGGGTCGATAAGCTTGAATGTGACCGAGTTTATCGAGTCACGGTAGATGTCCTTGCTGAAGACCACTTCTACATTACTATCCAGAGGCACCCCTGTGGCGTCGGGAGCGGGGCTGCGCGAGGCCACCCCCGGGGCGCTCGTGTCCGGCTCTTTAATCGGATCTTCGAGAATGGGGTCGGAAGTGGAACCGCCACCTCCGCCCCCGCAGGCCGAAAGTAAAACAGTGAGTGCAAGAGAACTGCCGAAGACGCTCTGGCGCGTTACTCGCCGTGTAGCTTGTTTCATCCTTGTTATCCCTGGTGAGTGGAATTCTTGTTGTTTGTGTGCATGCGTTGCGCATGGGCCCTAACCTGAAACGCTACCGTGAAAAAGTCGGCTCAAATGGGAACTGTGTCTCAACAATAAAAAATCTCGGGGAGAGTGTGACGGATTCATTAACACTATTTCATAAGTGTCCAATCGGAGGGCAGGCGACTTCGGTTGAAGTAGAGGAAAAATCGCGTTCTTGGATGATATTTCATGCAGTAGACCGAACTCGGCACCTGCGTTAGCGGTATCGTTGCGCTTCTATTCCGCCTGGCTGATGGCCCAGGCTGCATTGATCAGACCGATATGGCTGAAGGCTTGGGGAAAATTCCCCATCATCTCCCCGCTACGCGAGTCGAACTCTTCCGAGAGCAGACCCACATCGTTGGCGCAGGCGGCTGCGCGTTCGAATACGACTTTCGCCTGCTCCACCTGCCCCGCCAAAGCGCGGGCGTGAGCGAGCCAGAAGGTACATAGCAGGAAGGCGCCCTCATCGGCCGGCTCGCCATCGATCTCGCGATAGCGGTAGACCAGCCCCCGTTCATCGGTCAGGTGCTCCTCGATGGCGTCGATGGTGGCGAGCATTCGCGTATCGGTGGCGGGCAGGAAGCCACTCAGGGCCATGACTAGTGTCGAGGCGTCCAGTGTGTCTCCGTGAAAAGTTTGCGTGAATGCGCCGATCCTTTCACTCCAGCCGCGTGTCAGAATTGCCTCACGGATCTCGTCCCGTGCTGCCACCCATCGACCGACACTCTCTTCGCCACCAATCAAATCCGTGAGCCTGATGGCACTGTCCAACGCCGCCCAGCACATCAGTTTGGAGTGCAGAAAGTGGCGAGGCTTCCCCCGGATCTCCCACATACCCTGGTCCGGCTCCTTCCACCGGTTCGCCGCCACATCGGCAACCTCGGCCAGAAAGCTGCGGGTCAATGGATCAATATGTTCGGCAAGTTGGTGCCTTAGCCGTTCGGCCGCCGCCAGCAGTTCCCCATAGACGTCAAATTGCCGCTGAGTCCAGGCGCCGTTACCGACTCGTACCGGTGCACTCCCCCGCCAGCCGGGGAGATGCACAAGCTGCCGTTCAGTCAGATCATGTTCGCCACCGATACCAAACATGATCTGCGCATCCCGATCCTGTCGTACCTGGGCCAGGGAGGCATCGGCGATAAAATCGAAGAACTTATAGGCTTCATCGGGGCAGGCGGCCACCCAGAGTGCATCCAGGGTCATACTGGCATCCCGCACCCATGAGTAGCGGTAATCCCAATTGAGTCCGCCGCCCATCCGTTCCGGGAGAGACGTGGTCGCCGCCGCAACGAAAGCTCCGGTGGGATAATAAGTCAGGGCCTGGAGCAGCCGGCCACCGAAATGGACCTGTTCCCTCCAGGGACCCTGATAGGCCTGGTGCATCACCGACCAGTCTTGCCAGTTCGTGATGGTATCTTCGAGATATTCCTGGATGGCTTCGACCGACCAGGGGCCGGGGCTCGGTTCGGCGCTACTGCGAAACTCCAGGGCAAAAGCCGCACGCTGTCCCTCTTCCAGGCGAAAGTGCGCGTGAGCGGTGGAGGTATCCGTCTTCAGGGGAATGGATGCGGAGAGACGCAGGACGGATGCCCCGCCGCGGGCCAGCACGCCGCCCACCACCGGGCGCAGGATCGGCACTATCAAGCCGTACTCCGGACGTGGAGCGTAGTTTGTCGTCAACTCCATTGACCCGCGCGTGCATACTGCCTCCCGTAAAACGGCATGGGGCGAATCCTTGCCGATAGCATGGGCCCCCTGATGCAGGCCGATAGCGAGTGCATCACGGATGACCACCTCGCCCTCCCGCGAGCGAAAAGTGGTATTCACCACCATGGAGCCCTCGACGTAGCCGCGTTGACCCTGAATATCGTCTACCGGCCCAAGCTTCCAGTAGCCACCCTCGCCACCCAGCAGACGGGCGCACAGGGCCGGAGAATCAAACCGGGGGAGCGCGAGCCAATCAATGGAGCCGTCGCGGTGGACGAGCGCCGCTCCCTGACAGTCCGACAGGAGCGCATATTCGGCAATGGGGCGGTCGTGCATCACAGCATCTCCAGGCGCTTCCGCTTCAGTCAAAAACTAGTGTACTGTTGCATGCTTGTCGGTGCTTTCAGCGAGTCGCTGGCCGGCCAGACCGCTCCTGCGCATCCTGCGCGCGCGGCATTCGTGCATCCATGCACATCATGCAAGGCGCGTTTCGCAGGAAATGGCGCGCCCTTTGCAAGAAACGCAACGCCGCAGATGGCCGGCCAGCGGCTCGCCCGAAGGGAGCCCCCCAAAAATGCCATGACGGCGTTGCGGACTCCATCCCTGGAGTCCGCCCTTCGGGCCAGCCTTCGGCTGTCCGAATCCGCTCCCGGCGGATTCGTGCAGCGCTTGACAAGGGAATAACCATTGCCTGCGCGCTGCGCCTTGTCCTGACGTTTTTGGGGGGCTCTGAAAGTATCGCCAAGCATGCAACAGTACACTACAGGCTGCGGGAGTCCGTTGGCCGCAGCCTCTGCTGAGAGTAGAATTGCCACCTCGCTCCCAGGCTTCGAGTCCATGTCCATCACGCACGCCACCGTCCATCGTATCCGCCGTAGTACCGATTCCGAGGCCGAAATGTCTCTTCGCCAGCAGGAACTGGCTACCGAAGAGTCCTGCGAAGCGCTGCTGGATAGCTTGAAAAGCGCTTTTCTCGGAAGAATTAGCCGCGAACACGGAAGTTTCTCCACGGAAGAGGAGTCGGCTCCCCTGCCTCGGCAGCTGACGGATTTTGTCAACGAGGAGCGTGCCTTCGGGGAATTGACGGCAACCCTGATGGAGGATTTGCGACGGCACCTCGATAGCGGCAAGGTCGAACTAAATGCACACTGCCTCTTCTTCGTGGAAAAGACACCGGTCCGCCACCTCTTCTACTGGTTTGTAGCGAGCCAGAAGGAGGCGCTCTCCATCGGCGACGACCTCGAGGTGACGCCCAGCTACTCCCTCGACACCGGTCCCTCGCTGTTCGGCATCAAGGTGGACTTGGCCGAGTGGAAGGTACGACAGCATTACTCCTATCTGACCCTGCTGCCGCCTCGCGGTAATCCGGGCCTCACCGACGCCTTCCACGCACTGACGGGGTTTGCCAATGGCCTCGACAAGGCCGGTGCCACCCTCGCATTTCTCGAGGGCGTGGAGGCTTACTCGGAAAAGCTTCCGGAAGAGCAGGTCGGCGAGTATCGCAACCAGGTGGTCGAATACTGCCTGGAACGGGATCAACAGGATGCGCCGGTCGACCTGAAAGAACTGGCACAGACGCTCGACGGTGTTGATCACGACGAGTTCGTTCAGGTGGTAGAGCGTCGCGCTCCGGAAGGCGAACAGGAGTTGATGATGGACCGCCGCAGCCTGCGCCGCTATGTCAAATTTGCCGGTCGGGAGAAAGACCTGGCGATCAGCTTCGGCTCCTATCAGCTCAACCAGCGGGTCCACTACGACAGCGACACCGATACCCTCAGCATCAACGGCCTGCCCAGCGCCCTCAGGAAACAGCTTCTGGAGCATCTGCGGCGGGATTAGTGTGCTGCTGTTGCATGCTGGGCGGTCCGGGGCATGGGCCCGCTATCCTTGCCGGTATGGACACCGACAGCTTCGACACAATCCTGGAAAACACCTGGCGCCAACTGCGCCGGGCAACCGCAGATGAAACCTCCGCCCTGCACCGCCCGGTATTGGCTACCGTTGACCGAAACAATGAACCGGATGCCCGCACCGTCATACTTCGCGAGATCCGGCGGGAGTCGCGGCAACTTTTCGTGAATACCGATCGCCGTTCATCAAAAGGCGACGACCTGGTGCTACGCCCGTGGGGCGTCTTTGTGTTTTTCGATCCGGAAAGTGCCGTGCAACTCCGGATACTGACGGAGATCCGAATTCACGTCGAAGACGAGGTCACGGCCGAGGCATGGCGAAAGCTGCCGGCCAAGGGACGGCGGCGCTATCTTACCGCCGCTGCACCGGGCAGCCCCGCACCGGCTCCAGGTGCCGGGGTGCCGGGTCCGGACGAATCCGTAGATGATGCCGCCGGGTACCGTCACTTTGCCACCCTGGAGGCCGTTGCCATCCACCTGGACTGGCTCCACTATGCCCCCGAAGGACCGGCGCGGGCGGAGTTCGACTGGGATGAAGAGGGAAAGGTCTCGGCGCGCTGGCTCCATCCTTGACCCGTGCATTTCACCAAATGCCGATTCGTGACAGGCCTTCTCTTCGGCAGGCCCCCGGCGGAGGCTATCTGCCGTGGTGTTTCTCATGTTCCGGGAATTGGGGCAGTCGGCGGAATACCTCTCGCTTTGCCGTTAGAATATGCGGCATTCTCAAGTCCCGAGTCTTCCCAATGAGAGCACTTTACCTTTTTCTGGTTGTGATCCTTGCCCTCACGGCAGTGTTTGCGTTCATGGGGGCTTCCGCCAATCTCTTCGAATGGTATGAGGCGCGACAGGAACAGAGTCCATTGCAAGGTAACGAACGGGTCACTGGCCGCATCATCGACAAGCGGGTGGTTCGACAGGAGCATGTCATGCCTTCGGGGCTACCCCTTATTCAGGAACAGCATCGACTCTACATCGAGATACAGAAGGGGGTGCGTGCCGGTGAGGTAGTGTCGAAGGCAGCACCCCCATCGCAGTATGATCGCCTGGCGGTGGGGAGCGAGGTCGACGTACTGGTGGGCAGCGATAAAGCGCGTATCGTCGAGCTGGACTATCGTGTGAAAACGCCCACCTGGGCTTTCCTGGGCATAGCCATTTTCGCTGCACTGGGTTGCGCGGCGCTGGTGTATCGCATCCGCCGGATGCCCCTCGGCAGCTGATCGCGCATTATTTCCGAATCCAGGTGCCCTCGGGAACCTGGACGAACATCCCACCAGGCGTCTTTTCAATCGCCTTTTTCCCTGCAAGTTGTTGCACGATTGTCACCGAGGTGTCATTGCGGGCGGCGATCTCTTCATATTTTTCCAGCCGCTTCCGGTTAATCTCCCGCACCAGATCCGAGACCTCCGGCGGGGGGTTATCGATAACAACACCCAGATAGCCATCCGGGCGTTCACCGACCAATCCACGGGTCTTGGCCTCCTCAAGCTCCAAAGCCGATGCCACGGACCATCCCGCGAGCGCAGCGAGCAGGACTATCAAACCGAAAATCCGTGCCGTAATTGTTCTGGTCATTCTTTCATCCCCAGGCCTGTTATCCGCCGAGGCGCCTGCCACTGAATCAAAGCGCCCCGATAGTGCTTGGCGTAGCGGTGTCTTGGTTAAAACAGTGGACTCTCTTCGCTGAACACCTCATCCAGCTCTTCATCGACCTTAACGCGAATATCGTGCTGTACCTTCACATTAAGGTTGATGGTAATGGGTTCTTCCGGCGGGGCGAGTTGCACGGTGGGTGTGCAGCCGACAGCCGATACTGTCAGCAGGCTCACAGCCCACAGCCCCCGCCAGAGGGAATTCACTGGCATCCGCATCTTTTCCTCCAGAGTGCGCATACATCCATCGTACCTCCTTCCATGGCCGGATTCCGCTACTGCTTTGGATTTTGTCGCCGGCGATAGAAGTCCTGTACCCATTGATCGATCTGCCCCTCAAGCTCCTGGCCCGCCCGCAGGCTCCGCAGCAGGTCGGGTATATTCTCCTCGAGGTTGATGTTGAATTGAACACTCCTCCCCTGAAAGAGGTCCGGATTGTTACCGAGCAGCCGTATTTCGAGCTCCAGCTGTCCGCCAGGTGCGTAATCGGCATTGGCCTTTAGTGATTCGTAGTGAAAGTCACGCAATGCCGCAATAGCCAACTGCATTTTCTGCCCGCTTTTTTCCAGTGCCTGGCCCTCCTCCCCCGGACGGTAACGAATCACCCCCGATTGGATGGCGGCCACCTCGCCACCCTGCATGGCGAGCCCTTTTTCACTCAACTGGAGGGGAAGCACTCCACTGACCCGTCCAAAACCCTCTATCGGGGCCTGTTCGAGGTCCAATAGTTGATCCAGGCCGATCTGCTCGAGTTCGACCGCGAACCGGTTTACCGGCTGCGCCAGATCCAGTTCAATGATGTCGCTCCGGACCCGGCCTCCAAGCAGTTCAACAGAGGGGTTTTCCAGTCGCAGCTGCAGCGGCAACCCTGGACCGATGCGCAGCGCGGCCCGCGTTTGGAAACCGCGTCCGGGAAAACCGGCAGTCATGCGTTCGATGGTCAGGGGTGCAGGCTGACGAGTCTGGAGTATGCCGTCGGGCTCCAGCGCAAGCCAGGCGTCGAGTTCGGCCCCGGAGAACAGCAGCTCTTTGTAATACCCGCCGAGTTTTTCACCCTTCAGATCGAATTCGCCCGATAAGCCCGCGCTCTCCCCAGTCTGCCACTGGAATTGTCCCCCCGCATGGATGGTGCCCTTGCCGACATCAAAGGGATACGGCCACGGCTGGTAAAAGCTTGCAAGGGAGTGCCCCTCCGGCCTCAGGAGTACCGGTTCGAGCTGCCAGCGGGCCGCACCGGTCTGTGCTTCGAGGTGATGCGTGACCGAAATCGTGGCCGACAGAACAGGACCCGTCGCAGCCGCGGAGATAACGACCTGTTCGGGGCCGGCCGTAAAACGGCCTTCGGCCGACAACGGGGGCAATTCACCCGCACCGACCCTCCCCTGCAGCGACCGAGCGGAAAATGTGCCCGCTGCCTCCCAGTGCTCGCCCGCTCCGCTCAGTTCCTGCACCTCCAGGGACGCCCCTTCCACCGCGGTCTGTGCAGTTTCCATCCCCCAGTCAGGAGCATCCACCCTCCAGCGCGCAGGACTCACCGTCCACTTTCCCTTCCGCTTCCAGGCGATCTCCGCCTCGTTGAGAAGGCTGAGCTCAAGGGGCGATTCCGAAGGTCCCGCGTACGGTTCGAAAATAGCGATGTTCGCATCAGGTCGCACCCTCCACTGCAGGGCATCCTGGGTCCAATGCAGCGGCCCGCCAGCCGCCAGCCGGATCGGCGGTTTGCCATCCCGGCGCGCGGTCCCTGTCGCCTGAACCAGGGTGCGGATTTCAGGGACTTCGCCGAGATCCACTCTCGGGTCGGTAAGACGGGCAGTTGCGTCCAGGCGCTCAGTGATTGCGTCCGCCGTCACGACGATTTCACCGCGGCCGGCAAACACGGGAGAGCCCACGTTGCGAACCCGACCCTCGGCCCGAAAGGAGTCACGGAAGGCAATGCCGAGCCGTTGCGATCCCGGCCCGCGGCCGTCCACCCGACCGCCCTCTGAAACCGTCAGGACCAAACGTTCCGAATCGAATTGGACGTTCCCGTCCAGGTCCGCCTGCCAGGCGGTCAGCCCCTGAAGGGAAGCATCGAGACGGTACTCTCCTTCGAAGCCGTTCTCGTGAACCACCCCGTCCAGCAGGGTCCGGCCGCGTCCCTGCCACTGTTCCGGCATCTTCCACCAGGGGGCCAGGGCGTTACGTACAGAGGCTGCCGAGCCCTCCAGTGCGGCCTCGGCCTTCAGCCCGACGCCCGCCCTGCTCAGGCGCAGTCGAACCCGGGGCTTGGAAGATTCCGAGGGGGCAAAGAGCTTCAGCTCCAGTATTTCCTCCTGCCATTCGGTAGTCACGATTGCCCTTTCGGCACCGCTGCCGGCGACCACCATCCGACCATTCAGGTGATCGGCGCTGTAAACCCAGTTTCCTGCCACAGTCGCCGCAGGTTTCTCCGGCACTTCGATAGTCAGCGCTTCGATGGTCAAGGTCTGAAAGGGCAGGAGGGGAAGGCGTGGCAACCGGCTCGGAAACTGTCCGATCCCGGCAGCGCCTTTACGCGCCGGAACAGCAATGTTTCCTTTCTCCAGATAAATGCTATCGACCCGCCCCTCAAGCACTCCGGCCAGTCCGTAGGTCACCTCCAGCGGTCCGAGGGATACCGGCACCCGGTTCCAGGTGAATCGAAGGCTTTCGACACGCAACCGATCCGGGCCGACATGAGTGACCTTCACATGGGGGTGTGCCATGCCGTGGCTTTTTAGCAGATGCTGCGCCAGCCATCCGGTGGCTACCGGCAGCAAAAGGTAAAGCAGCACCGCGACCACCACCAACGCGGGCAGGAGTCTTCCCAGGATCCGCGCCAGCCGGGTCAACACGACGCCCTGGTTAGACTTCTGCAAACGCCAGATTCGTTGTTGTGCAACAATGTCGTCTCCTTATCGACTCCTGTTGACCACCCGGTGCGAAGGCCATATAGCCCTCGTACATACCAAAAAGGCCATTCCATGACACTCCTGCCGTGGAATGGTTTACCTACCCGTAAAAATACCCGGTTCTACAGAGTTTGCCGCCCGAAAGCGGGGCGAATACCCCATCTCCTTCAGTAGCTGCATGGCCTAGATTACAGTTAGAGCCGTAGCACAGGGATGACACGGCTCTGGAAAGGCATCTATCGCCAAGACCACAAAGGGAGAAAACCAATGATTGCAAAACGTGCCCTGTTGGGTACAACACTCATCGCCGGAGGCTTCATGCTCTCCGGGGCGAATGCCGCGACAATTAGTTGTCCGGCGTCCATCGAAGGGAATGTAACCAACACAGCAGCTTGCGAATACAGCGATACCGCCAACCAGGATTTCCTGAATACCGATCCAATCACCGTCAACCAGGAGGCGTTTTTCGGTTTCACCGATTGGGAATACGCAGACAAGGCGGATATTAATGACGGCATCAGCTACGACACTGCCCATGATATCGGTTTCACCATAACCGGTGATGCTCAATCCGGCAGCTGGGCCATCGACGGGACGGCCTGGAACGACTGGGACGATATCATGATGGTGTTCAAGGACGGCGCCAATACGACTTTGGTCGGCTACCTTCTGGCAGAGAGCGCCACCGGAGGTACCTGGTCCAGTCCGTTCGAAGACGATCCCTTCGGAGTGGGAAATACCCGGGATGTCTCTCACATCAGCGCCTATGTCAGGGGCGATGGTGGGGTCACGGTGCCGGAGCCGGGTCCTCTGGCGCTCATGATCGGCGGCCTGGTCGGGCTCGGCATGACCCGGCGGATTCGCTCCCGCAGCTAAGCCGAGGCGGGCGCCGCAAGCCGGCGCCCTCCCTTCCGATCCGGTTTGCGTCCTCTCCCCGAAGAAGGAGTGAGCCGGGGCGAAAGCTAACCTTCTCCTCTTGCACTATTTCGCGAATGGATCGCTAGGTGTGTCCCGAAATCGCCCGACGACCAGCCTCCACATCGACCCGGGACAGGAACCAGGCACCCGCGCCGAACAGTACCAGCAGAACCACGAGCGAGGCCCGGTTGCTGCCGGTGAGTACGCCGGTAACGCCCACCATTACCGGGCCGAACACAGCCGCGAACTTCGACATCATATTGAAGAAACCGAAGAACTCACCCGATTTATCCGGAGGAATCAGCCGCGCATAAAGCGAACGACTCAGCGACTGCAGGCCCCCCTGGACCAGTCCGATGGTCACGGCCATGGCGTAGAAATCGCCTGCGGTCTCCATGAACATCGCCCAAAACACCACGCCGGTGTAGACGGCCAGGGCGATATAGATTCCATTTTTCGGCCCGATGCGCTCTCCGATTCGGCCAAAAATCAACGCGGCCGGCACACCGACAAACTGAGTAATAAGCAACGCCATCAGCAGGCTTTCATGCGCCAATCCCAGTGCCAGACCATAGTCCACAGCCATACGGACTATGGTGTCCACGGCATCGATATAGAGCCAGTAGGCGAGCAGAAAGTAAAACGTCATACGAAGCGCCCGTAAATGACGGAAGGTCTCACGCAACTGCCGCCAGCCGCCCCGGGCAGCCTTCAGGGCGCTTACGTGCCGACCGGGCCGCTCTTTGACGAATAGCGAAAGCGGTAACGTAAACAGGGCCCACCACAACGCCACGGTAATGAACGAGAGCCGAACCGCCTCGGATGCATCGGCCAAACCGAAGAACTCCGGCTGAACGGTCATCCACACATTGAATGCAAACAGCAATCCACCGCCGAGATAACCGAGGGAAAATCCGAAGGCCGAGACCCGGTCGTAGCCCTCCGGCCTGGTGATGAAGACGATCAGAGAATCGTAAAAGCCGAGGCTCCCGGAAAAGCCCACTGTCGCCAGAAAATAGAGCAGCGCCGCCAACAGCCACTCACCCTGTCCCACCCAGGGCATCAGCGCCGTCATCAGCACGCCAAACGTGGTAAACGTCAGCAAAAACTTTTTGCGGGCGCCCCAG
Organism: Thiohalomonas denitrificans; assembly: GCF_900102855.1. NCBI lineage: Bacteria > Pseudomonadati > Pseudomonadota > Gammaproteobacteria > Thiohalomonadales > Thiohalomonadaceae > Thiohalomonas > Thiohalomonas denitrificans. Next base: position 87,324 of record NZ_FMWD01000007.1, on the reverse strand, counting down.
CAATCGGCGACGGCACCCAAGAGCGGGGCCAGAGCAACGATGAGCAGACTGGACAGGGAGTTGGCCAGGCCGAGCCAGAAGGTACTCTGCTCGTCCGGCAGGTCGACGGCCCAGTACTGCTTGAAGAACACCGGAAAGAAACCCGCCATCACCGTGGTGGCGAAAGCCGAGTTGGCCCAATCATAGAGAGCCCATGACCAGGTGGAGCGGCTGTGCTTCAACATGGCAAGAACGAGCGACAACGCCGAGTCGAGCGCATCAACTCTTGACGAGTCGCTGAATCACGGTGCCGGCCAAGGTCAGTCCGAACAGAGCCGGGAGATAGCTGATGGTGCCGTTTACCGCCCTGTCCCGTCCGGATTCGGTGGGTTCGGGGGGCAACGGCGCGCACGAAGGCTCGTTGGACCAGACCGCGCCGATGCCCCTTCCCGCTCCTCGACGCCTCAGGCGTTTGCGAATGACGCGCGCGAGCGGACAGTTATCGGTATCCATCACGTCTCCCACCACAATGCGGCTCGGGTCAAGTTTTCCTCCTGCCCCCATACTGGAAATCACCGGAATTCGACGTTCGTGGGCAGCCATCAACAGTGAAACTTTACAGTTCAGACTATCAATAGCATCGATCACAAAATCATAAGACCCGACAAGCAGTTCATCAACGTCATCACTGCGAATGAAACGTTTAATCAACTGCACATCACAATGGGGATTGATATCTGCAACTCGCTCAGCCATGACGTCCGTTTTCAGCCGTCCCACAGTCGAACAAAGTGCAGGCAGCTGCCGATTCAGATTGGAGCCGGCAACAATATCGTGGTCAATCAGGGTCAGCCGCCCAATACCGGCCCGTGCCAGGGCCTCGACTGCATACGAGCCCACGCCACCCAGTCCGGCAACCAGTATGTGGGCACGTCGCAATCGAAGAATGCCGGCTTCGCCGAGAATAATGGCCGTACGTTGAAACAAGGGATCCATGGAAACGTATCTGTAGGTTTTGGATTGCAGGTGCGAAAGAATGCACACCTTTAGCCGTACCATCAAGCAAGCGCGGGCATCAACTCGACGGCGTTCATGGTCGTTTTACCGGCGATCACTTCCGGTGCTTCGCCCCGCAGTTCCGATAGTGCAATGAGGATCTCGGGAAGGTAGGCCGGACTATTGCGTTCTCCACGGTGTGACACCGGTGGCAGATCAGGTGCATCAGTCTCAAGCACGATAGCATCAAGCGGCAATTCCACCGCCAGGCGGCGTATGTTTCGCGAGCGCTCGTAAGTCGCCACGCCCCCGAATCCCAGCTTGAATCCCAGCCCTATAAATTGCTCCGCCTGCTGACGGCTCCCATTGAAGGCGTGAGCAATGCCGCCGTTGGAAAACCGCATGCGTCGCAACATGGCAAGGACATGGTCGTGAGCCTTGCGGATATGCAACAAGACCGGCAGGCCCGTCTCGCGGGCTATCACCAATTGGGCTTCCAGGAGCCTCTTCTGTCCGGCTACGTCAGGTGAATCGATGAAGTAATCAAGACCGATCTCACCGATTGCCACCGGTGCCGATTCCGCCACCCGGCGCTCCACCTCCTCCAGATCATGCGGAGCGTGCCGGTTCATGAAAACCGGATGCAATCCGAAAGCTGGAAACAACAACGGCTCTTTGCAGATCCCATCCAGGCGATCAAAGCTTTCAGCAGTAATCCCCGGGACAACGATTCCACCGACGTTCTGCCGTCGCGATTCCGCTATGACGCGATCACGGTCTTCTGAAAAATCATCAACATCGATGTGGCAGTGGGTGTCGATCAGTCGCATACCGAGAGAGTATACAAAATCAAACCGGGACCACACCCGAAAAACAGATTAACCGCAGAGACGCCGAATTCCCCAGGATAAGGGCTCGTGCGCGCCTCTGCGTGGATGGAAAGCTTATGCGAGAGTATAGGTCGCCCGTTCCGGAGCAGCGATGCGTCCATTGCGCTTCAGGTAGGCGAGGCACTGGCCCAGGTTTGAGGTGTCGATTCCCGACTGCTCCAGCGAAGAGCGAATCTCTTTTGTCGTCGCCTTGCCGGACTGACTGAGCACATCCAGGACCGCCTGAGAGATGTTGCCTGATGAACGGCTGCCACGCACCGCGCTTCCGATGCTGCGTTTCAGTGTACGAATTTCCTTGTCAACGGCACCGACGGCTTTTTTGTGTTGAGCGATCAGTTCACGGCGCTGGACGCGAAGTACCTCAATTTGAGCTTTCACCTCTTCACGCTCCGATTCAAGCTCCTCCTGCTCACGCCGTTTTGCCAATTCGTACAGCTCTTGGGCACTCAGGGCTTCGATATTTTTACGTTTTGCCACTTACTATTCTCCTCGAAAACGCTTCTTCTGAAAAACAGATACCTGGTTCAATGGAAGCATTATATACAAATCGACAAATTAGTAAATTTCTCTTGTTGTCACAACCTTCCCTGATTGCAATTCAGTCGATTTATTTCGGAAATAAAGAAAAACGCCGCTTGGAAAAGCGGCGCACACCCTCGATGATGACAAACGTTTTAACGTTTTCGCTTCCATTGACTGTCATTTAACGTTCGTAGCTGAGCCAGTGCTTTCATCAATTCAACGCGTGCGTGGTCACGATCGGTATACAGGATACTGGTGCGAATAACCTCTTCGGCCCGACGTTTGGCCTCCAAGGCAGCCTGCTTGTCGATCTGCTCTCCGCGCAGGACAGTATCTGCGAGGATCGTCACCTCATGGGGCTGAACTTCCATCATGCCACCCGACACGTAGATATATTCGTATTCGCCATTGGGCAGCTTCAGACGTGCTTCGCCCGGATTCAACAGCGTCATCAATGGGGTATGGCGTGGCAGGATCCCCAGCTCCCCTTGAACCGATGCGACCGATACCATGCTGACTTCACCGGAGAAAACCTGCTCATGGGCGCTAACAATATGCAAAACGAGTGTCGGAGCACTGTTGGTGGGAGAGCTCATGCTAGTCCTTATCGATACTTGCGTTTATCCATAACCAGGTGGATAGCATTAAGGACCAGCTCGGTAATCTCGTCCCAGCGGTCATCGAAATGATCGGTGTTGACAATAAGGTCGAAGCGTTCCGGTTCATTCACATGATGCCCAAATGCTTTCCAGAGGAACTGTTCCCTCTCTTTATTCACCCGCACAACCTCTGCAAGCGATGCATTAAAATCCATCTCCTGGCGAACCGATATCCGCCGGGCAGAGCGTTCGGGGCTTCCAACCACTCGCAGTCGAAATACCCGCCTGTTGGCCAGAATCAAGTGACTTCCGCGTCCGACAATAATCCCACCACGTTGCGACAGCGCCAGCACCACCTTCACCAAGTGGTAGCGATAAGAGGCTAAAAAGGCTTTTTGACCCGTCAGAAAATTGTAGATCCAGGTAGCTTTGCCCGTTTCTACCCTATCATCGAGCTTCGCCATCAACTCTGGCGAGGACTTTGCACTTTCAGCAACAGCATCGAGAATTGCCCGATCCCAGACCTCGACACCCAGAGCCGCGGATAACCGTTCGGCAATCTGTTCACCGCCAGCACCATAACTCCGGGAAATGGTCACAACCGACTTCTCCGGTCCCTGCCCGGGTTTCCGTTGGTCGTAACGATGCTCGGACAGGATTAAATTCTGGATTAGCTCTTGAACGTCGGTGGGCATGATTCACTCGCTGCCAGCTTACAAAAGGTTACTTTCTCGACTTCATGGAGAGCGGCGCCTCGTACATCGGTCTCTCCGGCCAATATAGGCAATCACTCCGGACGAAAGCGCCCGAAAGGAACGACTTTCGCACGTTTACATCATATTTATATCGTATCAGCGGCTCGCTGTGGAGATGTTATTATCTCCGTTTGACAGGATTATTGAATAGTGACGGTTGTATACGGTGGCGGGCATCCCCACCTAATACGACACTAGACTTATCACGGATCTCCCTGATCCGACTCAATCGAAATGGAAGGAACGAGCAGCCTATGAGTGACTCGGCGAGCCGACCGCAAACCGATCCCGCCTTTGAATGGATCCGCAGTACCCCGGTGGCCTCCATGAATGTGGAGGTCCAGGAGTATCGTCACAGCGCGACCGGTGCACCGCACTATCACATCGCCGCCAGTGACGACCAGAATACCTTTTTGGTGGCATTTCGCACGGTACCCCGGGACTCCACCGGAGTTGCCCATATTCTCGAGCACACGGCCCTCTGCGGTAGCCGCCGCTATCCGGTCCGGGATCCCTTCTTCATGATGACCCGGCGCTCGTTGAATACCTTCATGAATGCCTTCACGGCCAGCGACTGGACCGCTTACCCGTTCGCAAGCCGGAACCGGAAGGATTACGACAACCTTCTATCGGTATATCTGGACGCGGCGTTTCATCCCACTCTCGATCCACTGGATTTCGCCCAGGAAGGGCACCGGGTGGAGTTTGCCGAGCCGGACAATGCCGAGAGTGAGCTGGTCTTCAAGGGGGTGGTCTTCAACGAGATGAAGGGCGCCATGAGTTCGCCGGTTTCGACGCTTTACCAGACGCTTACCGAGCACCTGTTTCCGACGATAACCTATCACTACAACAGCGGTGGCGACCCGGCCCATATCCCGGATCTGACCCATGAGCAGCTCAAGGCTTTCCATGCCAGACACTATCATCCGTCGAATGCCATCTTTCTGACCTATGGGGATATTCCGGCTCACGAACTCCAGGCCCGCTTCCAAGAACAGGCGCTCGCGGAGTTCGAACCGTTGGGATATGAAATCCGCGTCCCTGATGAACAGCGCTATGAGGCTCCCGTTGCGGTATCGGGCCACTACGCCCTGGATGGAGAGACGGATACTCGTGACCGTACCCACATCGTCGTCGGCTGGCTGCTTGGCCGCAGTGCCGACCCCAAAGAGGTCCTGAAGACCCATCTTCTGACAGGTGTTCTGCTCGACAATGGTGCATCTCCCCTGCGCAAGGCCCTGGAAACCACGGAACTGGGCAGCGCCCCTTCTCCACTTTGCGGGCTGCAGGACTCCCCAAGGGAAATGATCTTTTCAGCAGGAGTCGAGGGTTCCAACCCGGAGCATGCGGAAGCGGTGGAACAATTGGTTCTCGACACGCTGAAGGATGTCGCCGAAAACGGGGTGGATCCGGCCATGGTCGAGGCCGTTTTGCATCAGATCGAGCTGCAGCAGCGCGAGATCAGTGGCGATGGCTTCCCGTACGGTCTCCAGCTCATCGTGCATGCACTCACCCCGGCCATTCACGGGGGCGACCCGGCCGAGGCCCTGAATATCGACGATGTTCTGCTGGAACTCAGGGAAGCCATTGAGGATCCGGAATTCATTCGCTCACTGGCTCGTGAACAACTAATCGAAAACCGCCACCGTGTTCGTCTGGTGATGGAGCCGGACCCGGAGCTTTCCGGCAATCGCGCGAAGGCCGAAGCCGCACGGCTGACCGAGATCAAGGCGGGAATGTCGGAACAGGAAAAGCGTGAGGTGATCGAACTGGCCGAGTCACTCAATCGCCGCCAGTTCCAGCAGGATGACCCCGACAAACTCCCGAAGGTCGGCCTTGAGGACATCCCGTCCGATCTGCCGATTCCAAAGGGCGAAACCGGAACGATCGACGGGGTGCCGTCGACCTGGTTTGCAAGAGGCACCAATGGCTTGTTCTACCAGGAAGTGGTGGTGGAGCTTCCCGAGCTGGATCAGGAGCTCTCGGATCTCCTGCCGCTCTATTGCGATGCACTCGCCGAGGTGGGCAGCGGCGGGCGCGACTATCTGGAGACCCAGGCGCTGCAGGCCGCGGTCACCGGCGGGATCGGTGCCCGCGCCACGGTTCGGGGAGCGGTGGACGACATCAATGCGACCCGTGGCGTATTTGTGGTGGGCGGCAAATCGTTGACCCGCAACCATAATCACCTTGCGGGTCTGTTGCAGGAGACCTTCCAGAGCGCGCGCTTTGACGAATTGGCACGCCTGCGGGAACTGGTGGCCCAGGAGCGCCTGCACCAGGAGCAGAGTGTCACCGGCAGCGGACATGCGCTGGCGATGGTCGCAGCCTCCAGCGGACTGAGCCCGGCCGCTGCCCTTGCGCATCACTGGAACGGACTCGCGGGGATCAAACGGCTCAAGGCACTCGATGACAGCCTCGATGATCCCGCCAGCCTGAAAGATTATGCGGCGCGCCTGTCGCAGTTGCGGGACACGCTGGTCCAGGCCCCGCGCCAATTCCTGCTAATCGGTGAAGGAGATGCCCGCCAGGCCATCGAAACAGCCGTCAGCCAGCATTGGGGCAGACTGCAGACCAGCGGCGGCAACGCGCCTTTCACGCCACCCACTCCCGCAGCGCCTCTGGGCCAGGCCTGGACTACGTCCACCCAGGTCAATTTCTGTGCACGGGCCTACCCTACCGTGGCACCGGAACATCCCGATGCCGCACCCCTGCTGGTGCTGGCAGGCTTTCTGCGCAACAACTTCCTGCACCGGGCGATCCGCGAGCAGGGCGGTGCCTATGGCGGGGGTGCCAGCTTCGACCCCGATGCCGGGGCATTCCGCTTTTTCTCCTATCGGGACCCTCGTCTCGCAGAGACCCTGAACGATTTCGATCGCTGCATCGAGTGGATGGTGAGTGAGACCCACGAGTGGCGGCTCATCGAAGAGGCGATCCTCGGCGTCATATCGGGTATCGACAAGCCGGGTTCACCGGCCGGCGAGGCAAAAAAGGCGTTTCACGCCGCCCTGCACGGCCGTACGCCGGAGCAGCGTCGACGCGTCCGCGCCCGTATCCTGGAGGTGCGGGAGGCGGACCTGAAACGGGTGGCCGAAACCTACCTCAAACCCGAGCAGGCGAATACCGCTGTCATCACCAGCAGCTCCATCCTGGCCAGGGAACCGGACCTCGGGCTGGACGTCATCAGTCTCTGAACCAACGAAAGAAAAACAGAATAACCACGGAGGCACGGGGCGCACGGGGAAGGGGTAATTTTAATGGTTTTCCCCGTACCCCCGTGTTCCCCGTGGTTTAATTGACTTCATGAAAGCACTGGAAATTGAGGGTCTCGAGAAGACCTATCGCAACGGTTTTGTGGCCCTGAAAGGCATCGACCTTTCTGTCGAGGAGGGCGATTTTTTTGCCCTCCTCGGCCCCAATGGGGCGGGAAAATCCACCACGATTGGCATCATCACCTCGCTGGTCGACAAGACCGGTGGCAGTGTCCGCGTGTTCGGCGCCGATGTGAGCAAGGATCCGATGGAAGCACGCCGTTGCATCGGGCTGGTTCCCCAGGAGTTCAACTTCAACCAGTTCGAGCCGGTCGGCGAGATCATCACGAACCAGGCAGGCTACTACGGTGTAGAGCCACAGATTGCCCGTGAACGGAGCGAGCATTATCTGAAGAAACTGGGCCTGTGGGAGAAACGCCATGGATCTGCACGCAATCTCTCCGGCGGCATGAAGCGCCGCCTGATGATTGCCCGCGCACTGACCCATGAACCAAAGCTGTTGATTCTGGACGAACCCACGGCCGGCGTTGACATCGAACTGCGTCGCTCAATGTGGGCTTTTCTGCGGGAAGTCAATGCCGAAGGCACCACTATCATCCTGACCACCCACTACCTGGAAGAGGCAGAAAGCCTCTGTCGGAACATCGCCATCATCGACCAGGGCGAAATCATCGAGAATACCAGCATGCGGACGCTGCTCACCCAGCTTAACCGCGAAACGCTGATACTCGACCTGAAAGAGCCCCTCGAATCAGCCCCGCAATTAGACGGTTATTCCGTGGTTTACATCGAACCACATACCATTGAAGTGGAGGTTTGGCGCGAGCAGGGGCTGAATCCCCTTTTCGAGACACTGAGCCGGCAAAATCTGGAAGTCATCAGCATGCGCAACAAGGCCAACCGGCTGGAAGAGCTATTTATGGCTATGGTCGAAGGCGGGGAGACCGTCGAATGATCCGGCGCACCGAGCTCATCGCTTTCAAGACGATCGTCGTCAAGGAAATCCGCCGTTTCCGGCGCATTTGGCCTCAGACGATTCTTCCACCCATGGTGACCACCGCCCTCTATTTCATCATCTTCGGCGGGCTTATTGGCAGCCGGATCGGACCCATGCAGGGATTATCCTACATGGAGTACATCGTGCCGGGTGTCATCATGCTCGGCATAATCACCAATTCGTATGCCAACGTCGTATCGTCGTTTTTCGGTGCCAAATTCCAGCGCTTTATCGAAGAGTTACTGATCGCTCCGGTACCGAATTACATGATCGTGCTCGGCTACGTGGCCGGTGGAATGGCGCGGGGTTTGAGTGTCGGTCTGATGGTCACGCTGGTTGCGGCATTCTTCGTCGATCTCGAGGTTCACAGCTGGTTCATCACCCTGAGCACGGCACTGCTTACCGCACTGCTATTCGCGATCGGGGGCTTTATCAACGCGGTTTACGCAAAGAGCTTCGATGACATCGCGATCATACCCACCTTCGTGTTGACTCCACTGACCTATCTGGGCGGGATCTTTTTCACGGTGGAGATGCTCCCGGGTTTCTGGCAGAACGTGGCGCTTTTCAATCCTATCCTGTACATCATAAACGCCTTCCGTTACGGACTGCTCGGGGTATCCGATATCGATGTCGGCGTGGCCTTCGGCATCATCGGACTCTTCATCGTCGCGCTTTTTTCGTTTGCACTCTATCTGCTCCACAAGGGCATCGGTGTGCGCAGCTAGGAGGCTCCCGAGAATAGCAATGGGCTCCAAAATGTAGGTTGGCGCTGAGGGAAGAAGCCCAACAATATCAGCGTTGGGGTTCGCATAACTCACCCCAACCTACAAAAAACAGTGTTCGCCGGCTTTAATGTTCCCGCGTAGCGTGGAACCGAATGTCGGGCCAGCGTTCGATGGTCAGCTCCAGATTGACGCGGGTCGGGGCCAGGTAGGTCAGCATGCCGGCACCATCTTCGGCCAGGTTGTCGCTGGCCTTGTTCTTGAACTGCTCGAGCATCTTCGGATCGTCGCAATCAACCCAACGGGCCGTGGCCACATTGACCGGCTCAAAGGTACAGTCGACCTTGTATTCATCCTGAAGACGCTGGGCAACGACATCGAACTGCAGGATACCCACTGCTCCCAGAATCAGATCGTTATTGCGGAACGGCTTGAAGAGCTGCGTTGCGCCCTCCTCCGAAAGCTGTTCCAGCCCCTTCAAGAGCTGCTTGGACTTGAGCGGGTCCTTCAGCCGTGCACGGCGGAATAACTCCGGCGCAAAATGGGGGATACCGGTAAACTGGAGGTCCTCCCCCATCGTGAAGGTATCGCCAATCTGGATGGTGCCGTGGTTGTGGAGCCCGATGATATCCCCCGGATAGCCCTCTTCCACGTGCCCGCGCTCCTGCGCCAGAAAAGTGATCGCGTTGGGGATTTTCACGTCCCGGCCGAGTCGTACCTGTCGCATCTTCATGCCCGGATTGAAGACACCCGAACAAACCCGCATGAAGGCGACTCGATCGCGGTGCTGCGGGTCCATGTTCGCCTGAATCTTGAACACGAAGCCGGAGAACTTCTCCTCGGTCGGCAACACTTCGCGACTGTCGGTCGGGCGCGGCAGCGGCGCCGGTGCGTAATCCACCAGTGCGTCGAGGATTTCGCCCACGCCGAAGTTGTTGATGGCGGACCCGAAGAAGACCGGGGTCTGCAGGCCGGACCGATAGGCGTCGAAATCGAACGCATGACTGGCGCCGCGGACCAGTTCGACCTCCTCGCGCAGCTCCTCGGCCATGCTTCCGAAGAGTTCGTCCAGCCGGGGATTATCGAGTCCCTCGATGATCTCTCCCTCCTGAACCTTGCCACCGTGCTGCGCAGGCAGCAGATGCACACGGTTGTTATAGAGGTCGAACACTCCCTTGAAACGCTTGCCCATACCGATGGGCCAGGTGATGGGCGCACACTGGATTTTCAGCACGTCCTCGACCTCGTCCAGCAAATCGATGGGATCACGCCCTTCACGATCGAGCTTGTTGATGAAGGTGATGATGGGCGTATCGCGCAGGCGACACACCTCCATCAGTTTGATGGTACGGTCCTCGACGCCTTTGGCCACGTCGATCACCATAAGCGCCGAATCGACAGCCGTCAGTGTTCGGTAGGTGTCCTCGGAAAAGTCCTCGTGGCCGGGCGTATCCAACAGATTGATTACGTGATCCCGGTGCGGGAACTGCATCACCGACGAGGTCACCGAAATCCCGCGCTGCTGCTCCATCTTCATCCAGTCGGAGTGCGCATGACGGGCGGCCTTGCGGCCCTTGACGGTACCAGCAAGCTGAATGGCACCACCAAACAACAGCAACTTTTCGGTAAGGGTTGTCTTTCCCGCATCGGGATGCGAGATGATGGCAAAGGTGCGCCGGCGCTCGGTTTCGGACTGCAGTTTCGACATGTCGGGAAAAGTGCTCGGGAAAAGAGGCGAATTATATCAGGCCATGGCGAGCCGCTGCATGGGAATCTGGCCTCATACGGCTCAAAGTTCGCGCGAGAGGACCAGGGCGTCTTCCCGTCCTTCATGGTCCGGGTAGTAATCGCGGCGCCTGCCAATCTCTTGGAACTGTAACTCCTCGTAGAGTTTCATCGCCGTGCGATTGGAGGGCCGGACCTCCAGAAATATGGTACCGACACGGTTCCGTTCAGCCACCGTGATCAGATGCTCCAGCATGCTGCGGCCGAGACCACGACGACGCCACTTCGGGTGAACGGCCACATTCAGCACGTGCGCCTCCCCGGCTCCGAGGGACATCACGCTGTATCCGATGATCTCCTCGCCGCACTCCCACACCCAGCAGGAGTATCCCACCCGCAGGCAGTCACGAAAGATCGCCTCGGTCCAGCCAAAGGGATAGATCTCGCGCTCAACCTCCATGACCTTGACGACATCGGCATCGAACATGGGGCGCAGACGCGGCAGCGAATCCGGGGCGGCACTCATCCGTTCGCACCCTTGTACACGCGCTTGAGGAGCCGCAGGTCATTCCACACCGCGCGTTTCTCGGCCGGAGAACGCAACAGCAGAACGGGGGCGTGGGTGACGATAACCGGAATATCGGCGGCGAGATAACGGTGAACATCCCCACGACGAGGTTCGGGCCGGTCCGTATCCAAAAGACTTCGAGCCGCGGACTGCCCCACCGCCAGAATGACCGCGGGGTTGACCAGCTCGATCTGGCGTCGCAGGTATCCCACGCAAGCAGAGAACTCGCCGGGTTCGGGATCGCGGTCGTCCGGTGGCCTGCATTTAACGGCTGTAGCGAGATAAACGGCGGAGCGGGGAAAGCCGGCGGCTCGCAGCATCTTGTCCAGCAGCTTGCCGGAGATGCCAGCGAAAGGTTCGCCCCGGCGGTCGTCATCGGCTCCCGGCGACTCACCCAGAACCATCAAGCCTGCCTTGTGGCTGCCGACTCCGAATACGGTTCGAGTCCGGCTGGCCACCAGTTGCGGGCACTGCTCACAGACGGCAACCCGAGCCGCCAGTTCGTCCCAATCGAGCGCCATCGGCTCGAAATCCGGGACCGGCGGGGCCTGTTCGTCGGACACGAATGCACTTTCCGGTTCGGGCGCGGACTGCCGCCGCACCCAAACCCGAATACCCATGGCATCGAGATAGGCCTGTCTACGTGCGTCCATCATTCATTCGCAAAAAACAACCATAAAACCACAGAGAACACGGAGAAAAACACACCCAAGAGTCGTTTCTATTGTAGGGGCCATTGTCTTCGTTGAGCGATGGCGGGTGTCGTCTGCACGAGGGCTCCGTAGCGGAAATCGCCGCGGGGGCGCGCCTCCTACCGGAGACCGAGGCGCCGTTCCCCGGTAGGAGCGCCGCCCCGGCGCGAATCCGATCCAGGCAGTTGCCGTAAAACGTAAATACGTAAAACCTGGAACGTTACAAACCCCCATCGCCGCGGGGGCGCGCCTCCTACCAGCGGACTGAGGCGCCGTTCCCCGGTAGGAGGGCCGCCCCCGGCGCGAATCCGATCCAGGCAGGTGCCGTAACACATAAATCACATCAAAGCTCCGGCCCCTGGGGATGCCCCCGCTCGGCGGCAGTCACCACCTTGTTAAGGGCGTTGATATAGGCCTTGGCCGAGGCGATGACGATATCGGTATCTGCACCCTGACCATTGACGATACGGCCTCCCCGCTCAAGGCGGACGGTCACCTCTCCCTGGGAATCGGTGCCCGTAGTGATATTGTTGACCGAGTACAGCAACAGTTCCGTCTGACTGTCAACGATAGACTCGATGGCCTTGAGGGCCGCATCGACCGGGCCGCCACCCGGTGCGCTGCCGCGCTTCTCCTCGCCGTCCACCCAGAGCGTGACATTCGCCTCAGGCGTCTCGCCTGTCTCGGAGCAGACACGCAGGGAGACCAGCTTGATGCGTTCGTTGACCGAGTGCTCCAGATTGGTCTCCGTGACCAGGGCCTGGATATCCTCATCATAGATTTCGTGCTTCTTGTCGGCGAGCGTCTTGAAGCGCTGAAAGGCCGCGTTGAGCTCCTCCTCCGAGGCGAACGCAACCCCCAGGTCCTGGAGCCGGCTGCGGAAGGCATTACGGCCCGAATGCTTGCCCAGCACCATGCGGTTGGCGCTCCAGCCCACGTCCTCGGCACGCATGATTTCGTAGGTCTCACGGTGTTTGAGGACCCCGTCCTGATGGATGCCCGACTCGTGGGCGAAGGCATTGGCGCCGACGATGGCCTTGTTCGGCTGAACCGAAAAACCGGTGATCCCCGCCACCAGCCGCGAGCCGGGGACGATTTGAGTGGCATCGATGCCGGTTTCGCAGGGAAACACATCCTGACGGGTGCGTACCGCCATCACCACCTCTTCCAGGGCGGCATTGCCGGCCCGCTCACCCAGTCCGTTGATGGTGCACTCCACCTGACGGGCGCCATTGAGCACGGCTGACAGGGAGTTGGCAACGGCAAGTCCCAGGTCATTATGGCAATGGACCGAGAACACTGCCTTATCGGCGTTGGGCGTGCCCTCGATGGCCCGTCCCACCATGGCACCGAACTGTTCCGGGACGTTGTAACCCACCGTGTCGGGGATGTTGATGGTGGTGGCCCCGGCGGCGATCACCGCTTCGAAAATACGGCAGAGAAAATCGATTTCCGAACGCCCGGCATCCTCGGCCGAGAATTCGACATCATCGGTGTACCGGCGGGCTCGCTCGACCGCCCTGACCGCCTGCTTGACCACCTCATCCGGACTCATGCGCAGCTTGCGCTCCATATGGATGGGAGAGGTGGCGATGAAGGTGTGAATACGACCCGATGCGGCCGGCTTCAGCGCCTCGCCGGCACGATCGATATCGGGATCGAGCGCCCGTGCCAGCCCACAGACAGTGCTGTCCTTAATCTCACGGGCCACCGCCTGCACCGATTCGAAGTCGCCGCTACTGGCGATCGGAAAACCCGCTTCAATGACGTCCACCCGCATGCGCTCGAGGGCCTTGGCGATGCGGACCTTCTCCTCCTTGGTCATGGAGGCACCGGGACTCTGCTCGCCGTCCCGCAGGGTGGTATCAAAGATGAAAAGTTTATCGCTCATGGATCCATGACTCCGGGATTTGCACTCATCTTACCGGATGCGGGCGGGTATTAACCACGGGGAACACGGGGATCACGGGGCTTTAATGGATAACCACCAAAAACACGGAGGTAGCCCATCCGACCGCTCTGTGTCCTCTGTGGTTTACCGACCAGCCCAGTGTTCCCCGTGCGCCCCGTGGTTAATCCTCCTCACCATCGTCGTCCGCAGCCGTCGAGAGCTTGGCCCGGCGGCGGCGGAGGAGCATCAGGGTGGTGACCGGACCGGAGAGGGCGTAGACGAGGAAGGCACCGAACAGCACCTTGGGCGGGTCGGTGGATACCAGGACGAAGACCAGGACGATGATCAGCAGGGCAAAGAACGGCACCTTTCCACGAACATCCAGATCCTTGAAGCTGTAGTAGCGCACGTTGCTGACCATCAGTATCCCGCAGGCGACGGTGACTGCCAGAGTCGCCCACGCCAACTGTTCGCCCTCGATGCCATAATCCTGGAAAACCCAGACCATTCCCGTAAGTACACCTGCCGAAGCGGGGCTCGCCAGACCGGTGAAGTAGCGTTTGTCGGCGACGGCCAGTTGTACATTGAAGCGTGCCAACCGCAAAGCCGCGCCGGCCGTATAGATGAAGGCCGCCAGCCACCCGAGCTTGCCGAGCCCGGCCAATGACCACTCGTACATCACCAGGGCCGGAGCCAGCCCGAAGGAGATGAGATCGGCAAGGCTGTCATACTGCGCACCGAACTCGCTCTGGGTATTGGTCATGCGTGCCACACGCCCATCGAGACCATCCAGCACCATAGCCACGAAGATGGCCACGGCGGCCGCCTCGAACTGGTCGTTCATCGCCGCAACGATGGCATAGAATCCGGCAAACAGGGCGGCGGTGGTAAACAGGTTCGGCAGCAGATAGATACCGCGATGACGGCGTTCCGGTGTATTCATAGGGTTGTTTAACCGCAAAGGCGCAAAGAACGCAAAGAAAAAACACACTAACGGCCGCTGTGGAGAGACTCAGCGGTAAACGAACAGTGTATTTCGCCCCGGCCGCCGGGACAAGGAAGGGCCTGAAGGGGGGAACCACCGAAGGCACCGAAAACCTTGAGACAGAATAAAACCACGGGGAACACGGGGTCTGATCGATTTATCCCTCTCCGTGCTCCCCGTGTTCCCCGTGTTCCCCGTGGTTCAGTCTGTCAGCCGCGCTCTTCGATTATTACTGAAACTAGTTTTTCTCCTTGTCCACCAGCGCGTTGGCGGTGATCCAGGGCATCATGGAGCGCAGCCGTTCGCCGGTCTTTTCGATTTCGTGCTCGGCGTTGTTACGACGAATGGCCGTCATCTCCGGATAGTTGGTGCTGCCTTCGAGGATGAACCGCTTGGCGTATTCACCGTTCTGGATGTTCTTCAGGGCCTCACGCATGGCGGCACGGCTCTGATCGTTGATGATCTTTGGGCCGGTAACGTATTCGCCATACTCCGCGTTATTGGAGATAGAGTAGTTCATGTTGGCGATGCCACCCTCGTACATCAGGTCGACAATCAGCTTCAACTCGTGCAGACACTCGAAATAGGCCATTTCCGGCGCATAACCGGCGTCCACCAGAGTCTCGAAGCCGGCACGCACCAGCTCAACCGTACCGCCGCAGAGCACCGCCTGTTCGCCGAACAGGTCGGTCTCGGTCTCATCCTTGAAGGTGGTCTCGATGATGCCGGTACGGCCGCCGCCGATGGCAGAGGCGTAGGACAGGGCGATTTCCCGGGCCTTGCCGCTGGCGTCCTGGTGGATGGCGATGAGGTCGGGAATGCCGCCGCCGCGGGTAAACTCGGAGCGTACGGTATGTCCCGGGGCCTTGGGGGCGATCATGATCACGTCCAGATCGGCACGCGGCACGATCTGGTTATAGTGGATATTGAAGCCGTGGGCGAAAGCCAGAACGGCACCCTGCTTCAGGTTCGGTGCGATGCTCTTGTTGTAGATCTCGGCTTGATTCTCATCCGGGGCCAACACCATCACCAGGTCCGCCGCCTTGCAGGCTTCGTCGACGGCTTTGACGGTCAGACCGGCGCTTTCCGCCTTTTTGGCCGAAGAGGAGCCTTCACGCAGCGCAACCGTGACATCGACTCCGGATTCCTTGAGGTTATTGGCGTGGGCGTGCCCTTGGGAACCATAACCCACGATCGCCACCTTCATTCCCCGAATGATGGAGAGGTCGCAGTCTTTGTCGTAATAGATGTTCATCATGTCCTTTATCCGTTTATGCAAATTGTTGTTTGTGTTCAGTACAGGCCAGACGCCAGATACGAGGGACAAGATACGAGATTCAAGGGAAGGTGCGGGCTTCGCCCGCGCTCAATTGAAGATCGTGCGCGAAGCGCTCCACCCTCGTATCTCTTTCCTCGTATCTCGCACCTCTATACCCGCAGGCTGTTGGTGCCTCGGGAGATGGCGGAGACGCCGGTACGGACGGTCTCCATGATGTTGTTTTCGCCGAGTGCGTCGATAAAGGCGTCCAGCTTGTCGCCGGTGCCGGTCAGCTCAATCGTATAACTGGCATCGGTGACGTCGATCACCCGGCCTCGGAAGAAGTCGCACAGGCGCTTGATCTCGGCGCGCTCCTCGTGTCCTTTGGCCTTGGCCTTGATGACCATCATCTCCCGTTCGATATGGGGCCCTTCGGTCAGGTCCGCCAGTTTGACCACATCGATGAGCTTGTTCAGCTGTTTGGTGATCTGCTCGATGATCTCATCCGAACCGCGAGTGACCAGTGTCATCCGCGACAGCGAGGCATCCTCCGTGGGAGCCACGGTAAGCGACTCGATGTTGTAACCACGCGCGGAAAACAGACCGGCAACCCGGGACAGGGCGCCCGCTTCATTTTCCATCAGAATCGAGATGATGTGCCGCATGCCGCTACTCCTAAACCTGGAATCCGTCGTTGAACGCGCCCGAGTGTGCCTTCGGCGTGCTGCCTGGCAAGGCGCGACGAGGCGGCAGGGCTTGCCCTGCCCTTGCCCCACAAATCGCCTTCAGCGAGTCGCCGGCCGGCCAGATGCAAGGCGCGGCCTCGCAGGAAGGGTTGTTCCCTTTCAAGAGGGCGCAACGCCGCAGATGGCCGGCCAGCGGCTCGCCCGGAGGGAGCCACTGGGGCGCGCCATGACTACGTTGCAGCGCTTGGAAAGGAGAATGACCCTTCCCCTGCGCACCGCGCCTTGTCCTGACGCGCCCCAGTGGCTCTGATGGTGATTTGTGGGGCAAGGGCAGGGCTAGCCTCTGCAACGAGGAGTAACACCGCCAGGCGGCGCGCCGGAGGTGCAATCGGGTGCGTAGCACTCCCGCTCGCTCGATGAAGGCTTTGGACAGTAACATTTTTTTCCCCAATACGTTTACAGAGGCTGCGTAGCGGTCAACGGCGGTTTCCAGGTTTCAAACCAGAATCATTTCTTCAAGGCCGGCACCGGCCGGCACCATTGGATAGACGTTTTCCGTCTGGTCCGTAATAAAGTTCAGGAATACGAACCGGTTCTTGTGTTTGGAAAATGCCTCCTCGAGCGCGGGTTTCACATCCTCGGGCTTCTCGATCTGCATGCCGACGTGTCCGTAGGCCTCCGCCAGCTTCACAAAATCCGGGAGAGACTCCATATAGGAATTCGAATACCGCTTCTCGTAAAAGAACTCCTGCCACTGACGCACCATTCCGAGATAGCGGTTATTGAGGCAGACGACCTTGATCGGCAAGCCATACTGCAGGCAGGTGGACAGCTCCTGGATGTTCATCTGGATGCTGCCCTCGCCCGTAATGCAGGCCACCTTGGATTTGGGATGAGCAAACTGTACGCCCATGGCAGCAGGCATACCGAAGCCCATGGTGCCAAGGCCTCCGGAGTTGATCCAGCGGCGCGGTTTGTCGAACTTGTAGAACTGGGCCGCCCACATCTGGTGCTGACCCACATCCGACGTCACGAAGGCGTCCCCCTTGGTCACCTCATACAACGTATCAATCACATACTGCGGCTTGATAACGTCGCTCTTCTGGTCATACCTGAGGCACTCCTTGGCGCGCCAATCCTCGATCTGCTCCCACCACTTCGCCAGCGCCGGTCCGTCAGGCGCCTTGCCCGCCTCCTTCACCAGCTTGTTCATGTCCTTCAGCACATTGGATACGCTGCCCACGATAGGCACATCCACCTTGACGTTCTTCGAGATGGACGCCGGGTCGATATCCACGTGGATGATCTTCGCGTGCGGCGCGAATTTGGCGATATTTCCGGTCACCCGGTCATCGAAGCGGGCGCCAATGGCGATCAGCAGATCGCAATGGGAGACCGACAGGTTGGCCTCGTAGGTGCCGTGCATACCCAGCATTCCGAGGAACTGTTTGTCAGTGGCCGGATAGCCCCCGAGTCCCATGGACGTGTTGGTAACCGGAAAGCCTAGCAGCTTGGCAAAATCGGTCAGCGCTTTCGAGGCATTGTCCAGAATCACCCCGCCGCCGCTGTAGATGAGCGGCCGTTTGGCCGAGAGCATCAGGTTTACCGCCCGCTTGATCTGGCCCGTATGCCCCTTCACCACCGGGTTGTAGGAGCGGAGATGTGCCTTCTTGGGATGGGTGTACTTTGTCCGAAGGGCAGTGATGTCTTTGGGAATATCCACCACCACCGGTCCCGGCCGGCCGGTGGTTGCGATATAGAAGGCCTTCTTCAGGGTCGAGGCCAGCTGAGCGACATCCTTCACCAGGAAGTTGTGCTTCACGCACGGACGGGTTATCCCTACCGCATCCACCTCCTGAAAGGCGTCGTTGCCGATGAGGGCGCTGTTCACCTGGCCGGTAAGCACCACCATGGGGATCGAGTCCATGTAGGCGGTGGCAATGCCGGTCACGGCATTGGTGGCACCCGGGCCCGAGGTGACCAGCACCACGCCGGGTTTGCCGGTAGAACGGGCATAGCCATCGGCGGCGTGCGTGGCCGCCTGCTCGTGGCGTACCAGTACATGCTTTACATCGTCCTGCCTGAATATCGCATCGTAAATGTGCAGGACGGCGCCTCCCGGATAGCCGAACACGTGTTCAACGCCTTCGTCTTTCAGGAAGCGAACGAGGATTTCAGCACCGGTCAGCTCCACGTGTCGCGCTCCAGATAGCAAAAATGCCCGTAAAAACGGGCGGGTTACGGATTGTATATTAGAAACGGAAAAACTACTGAGATTCCCACGGCAGGTCAAGTGATGCCTGCATCGGACAGGCAACCGCATACGTTGGAACAGCGGCTCGAGCACGTAAGTGTACGTTCACCGCATCATCGGTTGCCGGGATATCGACCCGTTCACGGAGTAGGCACTTTCGCCGGACTAACCAGATCCTCATAATAGGTGAAGAACTGCCGGCGGAGAACATTATGACAAGAAGCAACGCTTATCGCACCCTGATTGCCACAATCTGTCTTGTGCTGGCCGCACCGGCAGTCGCTAAGATGTACAAATGGACTGACAACGAAGGCAATATTCACTACTCACAGATTCCGCCCGAGGGGCGAGAGGCACGGGAGATAGCTGCCCCGCCGAAGGTCAGACCACAACAGGCTGAAGAACCGGCACAGGACAAGACCGCCCAACCCGAGGGCGAGGAGAGCGCCAAAGAACCGGAGCTCACCCCCGAACAGCAGGCCGAACGGGAACAGCTCTACCGGCGCAACTGCGACGCGGCACAAAAGAACCTCAAGCTTTTCCAGAACGCCCGGCGCATCATGGAAAATGGCGAGCTGGTGATCATCACTGAAGAGGATCGCGCCAAACGCCTCGAAAGCACCCGGGAGCAGATCGAAAAATACTGCAACCCCTAACTGAAGGAGTCAGCCATGCCCTATCTGATGGTAAAGACCAACCAGCCCGTCCCGTCCACCCCAAAGGGGGAGTTCCTCGCCCTCGCCTCACAGACGGTAGCCGAGGCCCTGGGTAAGCCGGAACGCCTGGTGATGGTGGCTCTGGAAGATGAGAGCTCCATGGTCTTTGGGGGTGACCATGCTCCCTGCGTCTACATGGAACTGAAGAGCATCGGACTGCCGCAAGAGCGCACGGCCGAACTGTCGGAAAGCTTGTGCACCCTCATCGAGAAGACACTGGGCATCGTCCGCGAGCGTATCTTCATCGAATTTGCCGATGCCGAACGGCACATGTGGGGCTATAACGGCGGCACCTTTGCGAAATAGGCCAGAATCAGTGCAGAACATCTAGACCGTCATTGCGAGTCGTACCCGCCGCTGTGCGGCCAAACGACGAACTCTTAGCCGTCATTGCGAGGAGCCCCAGCGACGCGGCAATCTGGTACTTGGCACTTCAAGATTGCTTTGTCGCTGGGGCCCTCCTGAAGAACTTAACGATTCCCCCTTGAATTTCAAACCACGGGGAACACGGGGCGCACGGGGTAGAAAAAACCCGAACAACTCGTTTTACCCCGTGGTCTCCATGTTCCCTGTGGTTACCAGCTCTTCATTAATGCGGGCCTGCGCAGCTACTCCTGCGCAATTGCGACTGGCACACTTCAGCCGGGCCGGTTACCATTTTCCGTCTTACTCGTTCGAACGACTAAACCACCAGGATTTTCATGCGCGCCTCGAAATATCTGATTGCCACTCTCAAGGAGACCCCCGCCGACGCGGAGGTCGTCAGTCATCAGCTCATGCTGCGGGCGGGGCTCATCCGCAAGCTGGCCTCCGGCCTGTATACCTGGCTGCCGATGGGGCTGCGGGTCCTGCAGAAGGTGGAAACCATCGTCCGCGAGGAGATGAACCGCTCCGGAGCGCAGGAGGTGCTGATGCCGGCGGTGCAGCCCGCGGAGCTGTGGCGGGAGTCGGGGCGCTGGGAGAACATGGGCGCCGAGATGCTGCGCATGAAGGATCGGCACGACCGGGAGTTCTGTTTCGGCCCCACCCATGAGGAGGTAATCACCGACCTCTGCCGCAACGAACTGCGCTCCTACAAACAGCTGCCGGCCAATTTCTACCAGATCCAGACCAAGTTCCGCGATGAACGCCGGCCCCGCTTCGGGGTGATGCGCGCACGCGAATTCCTGATGAAGGACGCCTACTCGTTCCATGTGGATCAGGCCTCTCTCGAAGAGACCTACCGGGTGATGCACGACACCTACTGCCGCATCTTCGATCGGCTGCAACTGGAGTACCGTCCGGTTCTGGCCGATCCGGGCGCCATCGGCGGCACCGGCTCCCAGGAGTTCCACGTGCTGGCCGAATCCGGCGAAGATGCCATCGCCTTCTCCGATTCCAGCGACTACGCCGCCAACGTAGAGTTGGCCGAGGCGCTGGCCCCGGAAGGCGAGCGTCCGGCCCCCTCCCGGGAAATGGAACTGGTCGACACCCCCAAAGCCAGGACCATCGCCGAACTGGTGGGACAGTTCGACCAGCCCATCGAAAAGACCGTGAAGACGCTGGTGGTGCAGGCCTCCGAAGACGTGGACGCCGATCTGGTGGCCCTGTTGGTGCGTGGCGACCATGAGCTGAACGCCATCAAGGCGGAAAAGCTGGCGGAAGTCGCGGCGCCCTTGCGCATGGCCGAAGAGGCGGAGATCCGTGCGGCCATCGGCGCCGGTCCCGGCTCACTGGGTCCGGTGGGGCTTTCCATACCGGTCATTGCGGACCGTACCGTGGCGAAGATGTCCGATTTCTCGGCCGGGGCCAACCAGGATGGCAAGCACCACTTCGGCATCAACTGGGGCCGTGATGCGGAGGAGCCTGAGGTGGCGGACCTGCGCAACGTGGAAGATGGCGACCCCAGCCCCGACGGCAAAGGCCATCTGCAGATCAAGCGCGGCATCGAGGTGGGTCACATCTTCCAGCTTGGCAAGAAATACTCCCAGGCGATGAATGCCACGGTGCTGGATGAGGCCGGCAAGGCCGTCACCATGACCATGGGCTGCTACGGTATCGGTGTCTCGCGCGTGGTCGCCGCCGCCATCGAGCAGAACCACGACGATGCCGGCATTATCTGGCCGGAACCCATCGCCCCGTACCAGCTTGCCCTCCTCCCGATAAACGCCAATAAATCCGAGCGGGTGCGAGAGACCGCGGAGAAGCTCTACCAGGAGCTGAGCGAACTCGGCATCGAGGTACTGTACGACGACCGCGGCGAACGCCCCGGCGTCATGTTCGCCAACATGGAGCTCATCGGCATCCCGCACCGGCTGGTAATAGGTGACCGGGGCCTCGACAAAGGCAACCTCGAATACAAAGGCCGCCGCGACGAAAAGAGCGTGGACGTGCCGGTGGAAGGCGTCATCGAATTCCTCCGCGACAAGCTGGGGGTTTGATCGCCTTCTTCTAAGGCGCGACAACAGAAGCGGTTAACCACGGGGTGCACGGGGTGCACGGGGAACACGGGGGCTTGGTTGTATAGCGCTTGATGCTTCGCCCCGTGCAAGATGTAAATTCAGCATAGGGTGCCCCACGGGCATCACTCACTATTTTCTCCCAACTTGCCATCCCCCCGCCTAGCCGATAGTGTCATCCACTATACCGACGCCACCGGAACCGACGGCGTCGCAACAAACGATGGACATCGCCATGGAAGCTTCTCCCGGGCCTGACATCAGATCACCCACTGCACCGGCCGGCCAATCCCGACCAGACTGTCGTCGTCACGCCACAGAAAACGCTGAACCCTTTCGGCCCGTCCGTTCAACACATCAACTCCGTCTCTATCCCCGCAGACGCGTCATTTGACGCACACCACCGGACTCGGCTTGACCTTTTGGTGTCAACTACGTTCTCGCTACCATCGATTTTTGGCGGTTATATGGTTCACCGCGGCATAACGGTTTATGCGCGAGCAACCGCCTATCCACGCAAAAAATTGGCAGTGTTCAGTGCAACTTATTGGTTTGGGGAGAAAAATCAACCGCATCCTCGGTTGATTATTTATGGTTTAGGCAGTACCGAAACGCCTACATAGTTAGATTTATATGAAGCTTCTATCAGGCCACGAAAGCATTGTTCAAGAAGACATCGAAACGTGTTCCCTGGCTCAATTGGCGTTCGCTTCCTTGAACAAGTTCAGCACGGTCCCTTATCTGCAACACACGGCGGACTCAGCATGAATGCTCCTCGAAAAGCTTCTTGGCCTCGCGATTAAGGCGCGATTCCTTGATGATCAGACAGGCATACTAAAGCAGCACGACCGCCGGCTGCTGGCTATTGGAAAATACTACGAGAACGGTGTTTTGAAGCATGAGGCGATAAGCATACGTTTGGTGCTTAATAAGTTAATCTACAACACTACTATCTCGGTTGGAACGGATGCTCGAACCTGCGTCGTTTTTCCCTCGGAACCGTCGGGACCTCATGAACCGCGCGCCGCTGCGACGGACCAAATAGAAGCGAAGAAATTATATATGCCAACAAATCAATTGGCGAATCGGAGCAAAGATGAATAAGACGAAAAATATTTCTGATTGGATAGGGCGTGCTGTTTATGGACTTATCAGCTTAAGCTTGGGTGTCATCAGTTCACAATGATGGGCGTTGCCTTATGGGATATATGGCTTTCGGTACACGAAAAAACCTTGCTTGTTACAGCCCTTCTTAATGCCATCGGCTTGATCGTGATTGGGACGGCTGTTTTTGATGTCTCCAAATTCTTATTGGAGGAAGAAGTTTTCAGCAGCAGTGGTACAAAGTCGCCCGCAAAACAGAGAGAGACTTTATTAAAGTTTCTCGTCATAATTGCCATTGCCGTAAGCTTGGAATCGCTGGTGTTTGTTTTTGACGCCGGGACAAAAGATATCACTATGTTGATCTACCCCACTTTCTTGTTAATTGCAGCTATTTTGGTGGTGGTCGGTCTTGGTGTATATCAGAAGTTGACTCGTGACGATGCCAAATAGCCGCCCCGTTCGAAAAGCGGCTCCATATTCAGGTAGCCCCGTGTTCCCCATTTGGTCCCCGCGATGTGTCGCAGTCTGGCCGCGCAGAGCATGAGGGCCGAGGTGCACAAGTTGACTGAACTACCTGGGAGGCAACATTCGGATAACGGGTCGGCGAAAGCCCAGCCGGTATACCAGCACCACGCCCAGGCCGGCTACGGCTAAACCGAGCACGTCGGTCAGAATCAGCCGGTCGCCAAAGGCGGCCCAGGCCATCAGCATGGTCACCGGTGGGCTGAGGTAGAACAGGCTGGCCACACGAGTGGCATCGTGGCGTACCAGCAGTCGCCACATGCTCCAGTAGGCGCCCAGCGATACGACCAGGATCAGCCAGCTCAGGGTGGCAATGAAAGGCAGGGCCCAGTCGGTGGCAAAGCCCTCGATCAACCAGGCCGGTAGCAGCAGTGCCAGTCCTGTGGCCGCGCTTTGATAAAACAGAGCGGTATCATCGGGCAAACGGGTCGCCGGGCCGTGTTTCTGGCGGTGCCGCTGTAACAGGCTCGCCGCGGTAATCCCCACCACCGACCCGAAGGGAATCAGATACGCCCAAATCACAACCGTGGTGTCCTGTGATATCCGTGCCACCACCGCGATCAACACGCCGCAAAATCCGAGAATCAATCCCAGCCATTGCCAGGCATCGGTGCGTTCGCCGAGTATCGGGCCTGACAGGGCGCCGGTCAAAAGCGGCTGCAGTGCCGTGATCAAGGCGACGATACCCGCCGGCAGACCCAGATAGAGGGCGATCAGTACGCAACCGAGCCAGACACCATGGGCAAGAACGCCCACCAGGGCCGTGTGACCCACCGTCCTGCCGCCCGGCCAGATCAGACGACCTTGCAGGCCGAGCCAGACACCCAGCAAGATGGTCAGAATCAGATAACGCCAGAACAACAAGCTCCAGGGCGAGGCGAACGGCAAACCGTATTCGGCCGCGATGAAGCCCGAATTCCACAGCAGCACGAACAGCAGTTCGAGCCCGAAAAGGCGAAGCACAATCTGTTTCATAAAGTGAGTAAAGGACAATTGGAGTCGGATAATAATCCCAGCGCGTGCGCGAACGGACAAAATGAACATGGGGACCCATCACAGGCGGACGCAAGTACACTGTATCTGGTCTTTCCTCTTGGGTAGACGGGGTCACTCGCCAGGGATGCTGCCGTCGAGCGTCACGGACGAAAGATAATTGCATAATCTCCACTTCCTGCATCCCTGTAGGTTCGTATTCACAGCGTACCTGCTATCAAGGACTCGCCGGCGCCAAAATGTGAGTATGCGTTTACCCTGCCGTGCTTTGCATTGCCAGTTTCGATTCCCTATCCTTCCTGTGATTCTTGGCACTCTTGCGGCTTGGAAGAGCTGACCTTCCACCCATATCCAATATCTAATCTACCAGGAGTCATCACTGTGGGATTCGCACGCACCGAGCTACCCAAGATCTCTACGGGTATCGACGGTCTCGATGCCATTCTCGGCGGGGGGATCCCCGAGGGTCGCACGACTTTGGTGCATGGCGGTACCGGTTCGGGCAAGACCATGGTGGGGCTGCAGTGGCTGCACTCGGGCGCCCTTGCCGGCGAGGCGGGGCTGTTCCTCTCCCTGGAGGAGAGCGCCGAGTCACTGCGCCGCAATACCGCCGCCCTGGGCTGGGACCTGGAGCGGGAGGAGCGGGAGGGCCGGCTCGCACTGGTGGATGCCAAGCCTGAGCCCTCGGCCATCGCAGCGGGCGATTTCAGCCTCACCGGCTTTCTGGCGCTCATCGAGGGGCAGGCGCGGCGGCTGGGGGCGCGGCGCGTGGTCATCGACGCCATTGACATGCTGCTCTACCTCTTCAATGACCCGGTGCGCGAGCGCAATGAGATGCTGCAGTTGCACGAGTGGCTCACCGAGCAGCGGTTTACCGCAGTGCTCACTGCCAAGCGTATCGGCGAAACCCTCCAGTATCCCTATCTGGAGTTCCTGACCGACTGCGTCATCCAACTGGAGGCCTCGCCCGAATCCCGTGGCGGGCGTGAATTGCAGGTCATCAAGTATCGCGGTTCGGGATTCAGCGCCGGTACGCATCGTTACACCATTTCCGATGAGGGCGTCGCACTCTACCCGCTGGTAAACACCGAGCTCGGCTACCGAACCGTAGGCAGTCCCGTTGCCACTGGTCTGCCCGATCTCGATCAAATCCTCGGGGGCGGTGTGCGCCAGGGTTCCTGTGCGTTGATCTCCGGGGCCAGCGGAACGGGCAAGTCGACCTTCGCCAGCACTTATGCCCAATCCGCCTGCGAGCGCGGCGAGGGGGTGCTCTATCTCAACTTCGAGGAGTCGGCCAACAACTTCATCGCCCTGATGCGAAGCACCGGCCTGTACCTGCAGCCCGTGGTCGATACCGGCCTGTTGCGGATCTTCGCGCAAGCTCCGGAGGCGGCAGGCACGGAGGAGCACCTGCACCGAGCTATCAAGCTACTAAAGAGTTTCGAGCCGCGGCATCTGATCATCGATGCCATCTCCGCGTGTAAACGCATGGGGTCGGAGTCCGCGGCCTTCTCCTATCTGCTGCGACTATTGACCTACTGCCGGGAGCGGGGCATTACCGCGCTGTTGACCAACCAGGTCGCGGGTATCCACGAAACTCACGAAATGGGGGGTATCGGCTTTTCCTCCCTCATCGACACCATCGTATACCTCGACTACGTTCACATCGGCGGCGAGGTCAACCGCACGCTGCTGGTGGCAAAATCCCGCGGCTCGCCGCACTCCAATCAGTATCGCGAGTTCGTCATCAGCGACCGGGGCATCCGTTTCATGCCGGTCTATACCGGCAGGGGCGGGATGCTGACCGGTGTCGCACGCCAGGAGCAGGAGCTGCGCGAACAGTTCGATCAGCGCAAGCGAGACCATGAAATCGAGGCCAAGAGGCGCGAGGTCCGCCACCGGCGGGCGATTTTCGATGCGGAGAAAACCGCTACCGAATTGCAAATCGACAAGGCCGATATGGAGTTGCAGGCACTGGAGAGCGACCAGCAGATCGCCCGGGAGGCCGAGCGCAAGCGACAAGCGATGCGCCTGAGCGAAGGAGAGAAGCGGGCCGACGACCCTTCACAGGACTCGAAAGATGGGGCGACTGATTGACCATGGCGGCGGAGCGGTTTCACTTTTCTCTTTACGTGGCGGGCGACGAGGCCAACTCCCACACCGCCGTCAACAACCTTGAAGCCATCTGTTCCGGGACATTGCGCGGGGCTTGCAGTGTCGAGATCATCGATGTGTTCGCCAACCTCGACGCCGCGCTCGAACAGCGGATCGTCATTACCCCGACCCTCATCGTGCGAACCGAACGGCCGCCCACGAAGATGGTCATATACGGCAATCTCAGTGACACCACCACCATCCTTAGGAGATTGGGGCAGCCCGATGGCAACAAATGAACATGAGCCGAGCCGTGAAGAGCTCGAGGCGCGGCTCGAGGAAGCCGAATCTCTGATCGAGGCGTTGCGCAAACACGAGGTTGACGCCATCCTCGGCGGCAAGGACATCGCGCTGGTACGCCTGCGAGAGATGGAGGAGGAGCTACAGCGGCGCCAGCACAAGATCGAGCACCGCAACCAGCAGCTCGAGCAGGCGCACCATTCACTGGAGAGCCGCTCCCGCGAACTCGAGCAGGCGAACGACGAACTGGAAGCGTTTACCTATTCGGTATCCCATGACCTGCGCGCCCCGTTGCGGGCGCTTAACGGTTTCTCCGAAATCCTGGAGGAGGACTACGCCGGCAGCCTGGACGACGAGGGGCGGGAGTATCTGAAACGCATCAGCGGCAATGCGCTCAGGATGAACGAGCTCATCGATGCGATGCTCCGATTGACCAAGATATCGCGCCATGAGATGCGACTGGAGAACATCGACTTGAGTGCCATGGCCGCGGAGGTGATCGACGAGCTAAGAGGCTCGGAACCCGAAAGGGAGGTGGAGGTGCGCATCGAGCCGGGCCTCGTGGCCCGAGCCGACCCGGAATTAATCAAAATAGTGCTCACCAACCTGTTGGGCAATGCCTGGAAATACACCGCCGGAACGAGCGGTCCCCAAATCGAATTTGGTCGCGGCCCTGCGCAACCGGGATACGAGACCTTCATTGTGCGAGACAACGGCGCCGGCTTCGATATGGAGCATACCCACGGGCTGTTCACGCCCTTTCGCCGACTCCACAGCAAAGAGGAGTTTGCCGGCACCGGTATCGGGCTGGCCACCGTGGCACGCGTAATCCGACGCCATGGCGGCAGGGTTGGCGCCGAAGGGGAAGTCGGCAAAGGGAGCGCCTTTCGATTCACGCTCCCGGCGACCTGAGCTGCTGCAACGCAGCTCCACCTCATCGGCCCCGCGGTCGTACGGAGGTAGAGGTATGCCACCAATATCCTTGATACGTATACCTTCCCGAGCCGTGTCAAACATGCATGCTTCCCGCATCGCTGCGTGCGGTAAAGGTGGCTATTCCTGACTCAGCAGTGTATGACGGTGACCAGCCTGGGGCGTGGAAAACCGATAGTCGACGAGCACTGAATCCGCGGGTAACTTGGACCGATATGGACGCCTCCCAGGGCCACTCGAGGTTCAATGTCCGGGTTCATTGAACCATTGACGTCTAAGATTTAGAGCTTTGCTACCTCATCTCGACCCGACAGTTTGCGTTAGGTCGAAAAGTCTTGCCATGCGTGGACGGTAATCCCCTTACCCAAAAGCAGCAGCTTTGTTTGCCCCTATCAGTCGGTTATTCTAACCACACCTGCGGTTGACGCTCGGGATGTCGTCTTCTCCAAACGCACCTACGGCAAGGTCCGCTTTGGCTGGCGTTGCTCGACCTCAAGGGCGTTAACGCCACTCGCTAGCACCGTCAGTGCACCAAACGCAACACCAAGTCAGGGTGTGTGGGAAAACGAACGCCGATTGGCAGCAGACGTTAGGCAAATCCACTGTACAGTCGGGGGGCTTACCATTGGCAATTTCAGAACGAGATTTGCAAAACCATGAACACGGATAAACCGATCTTTCGCTGCTTGCTTTCAGGCCTCTTATTTCTGCTAGGCACGACCTGCACGTGGGCGAGCGATTACGCACCAGGTGAGATCCTGGTCAAGTATCGTAATTCCGATCAGGTCTTAGAATCGGATCGAGCCATGCGCGCCAGCCCTGTCGAATACGACCATCGCTATCGATGGCAACGCCTGCGCTTACCGCCGGAACTGACTGTCGAGCAGGCCGTGGCTCATTACCGTCAACAACCGGAAGTGGAGTACGCCGAACCCAACTACATCGCTTCCAAGGCGGAATTGAGCCCGAACGACATTTATTACTCATCCCACCAGTGGGGCCTGCAAAACCTGCGGTCGGAACGCGCCTGGGACGAAACCACCGGAAGCAGTGACATGCTTATCGCCGTGGTAGACACCGGCATCTTCTATGACCATCCGGACCTGAAGGGCAACATGTGGATCAACCCGGGGGAAACCCGGAACGGCGAGGATGACGATGGCAACGGCATCATCGACGATATCCATGGCGTGAACTACAACAGCGGAACAACGACAGGCGATCCCAAAGATGATGACATTGCCGATTGGCACGGTACCCACGTGGCGGGTATCGCAGGTGCGGTAAGTAATAATGACCTGGGCATCGCCGGCGTTAACTGGGGCGTAAAAGTAATGGCTGTGAAAGTGCTGCACGGCGCAAGTGGCAGCGGCTTCACCAGCGACATCGTCAGCGGTATCGATTATGCAATTGCCAATGGCGCCAATGTGATCAACCTGAGCCTAACCATCCCGGGCTATAGCAATGCATTGGCCGATGCCCTGGCGCGTGCTGATGCTGCCGGAATCCTAACTGTTTCGGCCGCAGGCAACTCGGGCAGCAACAATGATGCCATCCCTTATTCCCCCGCGGGCGTCCGCACAGACAACAATATCGCCGTCGCGGCGATAAACCGCAGCGACGACCACGCCAGCTACTCCAATTATGGCCGCCTCACCGTCGATCTGGCCGCACCCGGTGGCGAGTGCACCTATAAGGAAAATTTGATCTGCGTCGATCCCAATGCCATCTACAGCACCATCGGCACAGGGAGCAGCAACTACGATAATTACCGCTATCTTGCCGGCACCTCCATGGCGACACCCCACGTTTCCGGCCTGGCGGCGCTCATATGGTCCCATGTTCCCGACCTAACCCACCGTCAGGTCAAGGCACGCATCCTCAATGGCGCGCGCAAGCTTGGCGCGCTCGACCACATCACCATTAGCGGCGGCACAGCCGATGCCTACGCCGCCCTGACCACAGCCGATAAGCCGGCCGTATTCCGCGTAGCCCCCTCCTCGGCCTATGCCGGCGATACAATGACCATCACCGGCGCCAACTTCGGTACCTCCATGGGCAGGGTAACCGTTGGCGAACTGGAGTTTCCTGTACCCTCCTCCTGGAGCGATACCACCATAAAGGTCAACGTACCGCGGGAGCTGCCTACCATTTATAACCGGCTTCAGGTCGGTGCCGAGGGCAGCGGCTTTTTCGTCCGCCGTCTCAACCACTCCCCGACCGCTAGCTTTGCCGTCGATCCCGCCGGCGGTACTGCGCCATTGACCGTGACCCTGACCGCCAGTGCCAGTGATGTTGACGGTGCCATCGTAAGTTATGAATGGGACGTGGGCGACGGCACCTTTTCGCACAACACCGGGGCTAGTAATGTCCTGCAACATACGTTTACATCTAGCGGTACGTACCCACTCAGAGTGCGTGTTTCCGACAGTGACGGTGGAACGGCAATCGCCAGCACCAGCCTTACTGTTACCAGCGGCAGTAGCGACACTGATGAAAGTGACAGTCGATGTTTCATCGCCACGGCCGCCTACGGCAGCCCACTGGCGGATGAAGTCATGGTCCTTCGCAAGTTCCGCGACCGGTATCTCATCGGCAACCGCTTCGGTGAGGCATTTGTCGAGTTCTACTACACCAACAGCCCGGCGCTCGCGAACGCCATACGCAACAACAGCTGGATGCGTGGTACGGTCCGTATGCTGCTCAGACCGGCTATATCACTGATCGGCTGGTTCATGAACGATGCCACCGCAGGCAGTTCGCGGCCCGCCTCCATAGCACCGAACGAATCCGATCAGACTTCCGAGCACGAATATATTGTCGCTTTCGTTGCTGGGACGAATGAAAATATGGCACGCACCATCGTGAAGGCGTTCGGAGGGCTCCTCCGCGAATACGATTCCTCATCCAACTATGGCGTCGTCGTGTTTACCCAAGAACTCATCGATGGTGACACCATCACCCAATTGGAATCCCATCCGGAAGTCCGATATGTCGAGCCGAATCTGATCGGGGGCAAACCGCCTTTTCCTTGAGGTTCGACGCAAGGCACTTGGCTGATCACGACCATCACTCCTGCTCTGGTCGCCACAGCGACCGCTTCGTCGCGACTCCTGCTATTCGCCGTTCCTCGGGGGTTCCCCTTAGGACAGCGTATAGCTATTCGCAAGCGCCCCCGGCGGTGTTGTCGTCGGGCCGTACCTTTGACTTCGGCTTCCTTGACCGGCCATGGAAACAGGAATGCAGATATTGCAGGAGTAACATCTGTCCGATCCTGCCTCGCAGGGGACACCCCTGCCGCTCGGCTAGTGATTCTCTACGGCACACAGGGGACTTGCACCCCCTGGTCATTCGGTTAGCACCACCTAAACCGAAACAGCGCCATAACTGGCGCACCAAAAAGAGAACGGCCCGCAATGCGGGCCGCCTCTACCGAGTGTTTGAAACCGGCTAGTTACTGCAGTACAACCTCGGTGACTGGGAGTTCAACACCCTTCGCAGTAAGGCGATGCACGCGTACCTCCTCTATTACCTCTTCATATTGCATGTAATGCGTGAATTGGAACGAACCGTAATCGATGCTGCCGTCACCGTTCAGGTCTTCGAAGTTCCAGGGTGCGTACGGGGCAACCGGTTCGCCGCAGACGTATTCATTGGTAACGTCGTCCCAATAGCCAGTGGAGTAATCACAGTATTCACCGAGATCGTTCGGATCTGCCGGCTCGAAGCCCCAGCTAAACTCACCCGGGTCGCTGATATAGGTCCCACTCGCATCATCCCAGACGCTTTCGAGCCATCCGCAGCTGGCGTAAACGGTACCGTCACTGGTCTCTTCGAGACAACCATCGACGACTTCTTCGTATTGCCCGGTATCCGGGTTGTACACCGATTCGTCGAAGTTCCAGGTACCGCGATCGCTGCCGTCGCCGCTGGCCACGATGACCGTTTCATACCAGGCGCTGGTCAACGTACCCAATTCAGTGGTGGAGACACTCTTGCTTCCGGTCTCTGTCCCTGCCTGCTGCGCGGCTGCCAACTCAATGGCGGCTCCCCGGGAGCGGGGAAGGTTGGCTGCTACCGCTTTAGCAGCGGTTGCCGTAGTATCAACCAGCGTCTTCCCGGTACTCTGGAGGCGGAATTCGGCGATGTCGGTTACGATCGTGACACCGTCGACAGGTGTGCTGTCAAGATCCGTCTCCCCAATCGGGTCGTTTCCATCAGCGTCAACGAGAGATTCATCAGGGAGCAGGCTCTCGGGGTCATCCTCATACATACCGTAGAGTTCCGCACCCAGCATAGTGACGAAACGGTCTCCGGGATCGATACCGCATTCGTCATCGTCGCACCCTTTGGAGAGATTCCAGTGGAAGCCATCCAGAGTGGTGTTGTTGTCGTTGCCACTATGGAATTGGCTAAAGACTTCCAGCCAACCCGCATCCAGTTCAGCGGCAGAGGTTTTGAGTGCTATTCCGTACTCAGCCCAACCGCCCACGGGCAGTGTGGTATCGAAGGCCGCCTTGCTTGGATTCGCCGCGGTTTGGACCATCGGGTCATCACTGTAGCTACTAGCACCGCTGTAAAGCTTGAAACCGCTGAGCACCGTACCATCCGCCAAGGTCAACGGATCAGCAGCGCCGGTATCCGTTTCGAAGGTCCAATCCCCCTGCAGGAAGGTCATAACGACGCTATTCGGACCTTCAACGATTTCGCCGCCCGTGCTGGCGTAATCAATGAGGTCAGCCCATTCCATTGTGGACGATCCGAACGTAGCGGCTTCGAAGTAATATCGGCCAGGCGAAAGGGTAATGCTGGCGCGCGGTTCTTCGCGGTCTACCACGACCTCAGACGTGGCATCACACCAATGCGATCCCTGCGGGAGCCGGCAGTATGCAAAGGCGACAACCTGGGCGTCGCTGCTGATAATCGACTTGGTTGCCGTTTCCTCAGGGAATGCGACCGAAAGATTGATCGTCGCGGTCTTCACTGCGGAATCGGAGTCTCCGGTTGTACTGCTGTCGCCGCTGCCACATCCCACCAATGTTGCGGCTACCAGAGCCGGCAATAGATATTTCCCCTTATTCATTGTTTTCTTGCTCCTTGTCTGTTTGTCACGCCCCCTATTCGGGGGTACTTCGCAAATTTGTATTCAGTCCTAAAGCCCCTGCCGGGACGACGACGGCCATCCCGGCAGGTGTTCATCAGCGGATGATGACCTCGGTTTCGGAACTGATTTCGCTGTAGGTCACAGTGAACGTATGCGTGGTCGGGATCTCTACGTAACCATCATCCACCTCGACCATGATCGTGAAGCTCTGCCCGTCGGTCGCATCGTCAGGTACGGCAAAGGTGTGGGTGTCACCGGTCCCAACAACGGTACCGTCCACCTTCCAGACGAAGCTGAGCTCATCCTGATCATCGTCATCGGCAGTCACCGCGAAATCGATGTTGGCCGGCAGCTCGCTTACGGTCGTAGCGCTCTGTGTTGTTGAGGTGAAATACGGTGCCTTATTGTCAGCCGCCAGTACTTCCACGGTTGTCGTTCGCGTCGCCGTGTTGTTGCGATCACCTCCATCATCAGCTGTATAGGTGAAAGTGAGCGTATCTCCGGCGGACGCGGTACCCTGGAACGCCCCAGCGGGGTCGAAATCACCCACGCATGCATCACAGCTCCAAGAACCAGTCGTCGTACCACCATCCGGATCGTACGCATAGGCGTAGAGGGTAATAAGAGGCAGGCTGCCGTCCCGATTCAGCCGCACTGTGGTACCGACCGAAGCGTAGGCGTATGTAATCACCGGCGGCCGATTGGCATCGGCCGGAGCCACCGACAGCGTTCCGAGTGCGGCCTGTCCCTCATCCTTCCCGTCCGTTACGGTCAGCGACACCGGGTACTCACCTTCCACCAAGTCGGTGAGCTTGACTTCCTGGTAGCTATCGGCTTGTGTGATGGATCCGGTATGGACACTCTCCCCGACTTCCAGCGTGTAGGAAAGCGGGTAGTCCTCCGCCCCGTCTGCGTCGTAACCATAGACGTAGGCGGTGGCGCTGGCGGTCCCGGTCGTGGTGTTGGCCTTGACGCTGGTGCTGCTGAGATAACCGTATGCAGTGGGAACGGTGTTCGGTTTCGCTATCGTTCCCATATCAGCAACATCGCCGCCATCCGAATTTTCATCGCCGTTTATGACGTCATTGACTCGGAATGTCTTTGCGATGTCGCCAACGAACAACTCCATTTCGACGTCGCATGCAACCCGCGTCTCGAAGCCGCCATCGCTTCCGGTGTAGGCCCATCCATAACTATAAGGCGAGGTGCTGTATGCCCAGACGTACTCATTGGCAACGCCCTCTCCGTTCTTGGTGACAGTCCCCGAGACATAGCAACTCTTCGGTTTGGCAACCTCCACCGTGTGCGTCGCGCAACTATCCTCTTTCGCACCCAGCGGCACATCGGTTTTCGTCTGGTAGCTGTAATCGTACGGATTCCAGTAGCTGACCATCGCGGTACTGGGAATGTCATTTTCAGTGACGACGGAATTAAGCGTAACGACACCATTGCTCTTGGTGCTGGCAGACACGCGGCTCAGACCCGCCCCCGAGAGCTCTGCATAGAGGCCGGAGAGCGGGTTGGCCGATGCCGAGTCATCGGTAAACGTGATGTCGACGCAAACCTCAGTCGGCTGTGTCACCATCAGCGGATAGTCGAGATTCCACCAGGCGTTGATGTATTCCTCGCTGCTGACATGAATATTAAGGTAGTAATCTCCGTTCGTGCAGCTCGTGGAATCAAAGGTAGAAACTTCGTCGTAGTCGCTTCCATTAAAGGTCTGAACAGTGCCATCACCGAGCAGGATCCAAGAACCGCTGACCGGGCTGTAGGTGTAAATGGGAATCGTGTTTCCGTTGGACTCTCCGGAGGGGCCTGTCTGGCTCCAGAACGAATCCACTGAGGCGCAGCTCTCATAGGGGATCCAGCGCCGAACCGTAACATCCGTTTCAGCGCTCTTTACTGCTCGCCCTGTTTCCAGCGCGTCCTGCGCCAGTGCGGCTACGCTGGAACCTGCTTCGTCCGTTACTTCGATACTGTCGAAGGCGACAGAAACAAGCCGGTTCCCGTCGCTATCGATGTAATCACCTGGGAAACTGCGCGCATCTTCGGCGTTGTTCGGATCGAACGTCACCAGATTGGCACGCAGTGTATCCGTGTCCGGCAATGCCTGTTGCGGGATGGCGATCTCCAGGTCCATGCCCGCTGCACCTTCGGCGGCCTTGGCGGCCTTGAGGGCACTAGTGCCGGCTACGGCCTTCCGAGTGCCGTCGGCATAACGCACGACACCGAAGCTAAAAACCCCACCCTCAGCATTTGCTTTGAGCGGCGAATCGAGGTTCTGCACCTGAGTTTGTGCCGTGCGCAGCACTGCATTGAGATCGACGTCCGCCGGTTCACTGTAGTTGACGCGTTTGGACCAGCCTGTCGTGCCGGGACTCTTTACATCGACAACCAGATAACCACCCTCGTTGTGCAACGTAATTTGGCTGGAGAACACACCAACGCTTTCCGCCGCAACCGTCCGTGTTTCACTAAGGGTGCCATCAGACTCATAGGAGTGAATGGTGATACTGGCCGTCTCCGGAGCGACTC
The DNA here is from genome assembly GCF_900102855.1 of Thiohalomonas denitrificans. Classification (NCBI taxonomy): domain Bacteria; kingdom Pseudomonadati; phylum Pseudomonadota; class Gammaproteobacteria; order Thiohalomonadales; family Thiohalomonadaceae; genus Thiohalomonas; species Thiohalomonas denitrificans. The sequence goes on along the minus strand of NZ_FMWD01000007.1, from coordinate 51,794 downwards.
CCTTGGCCGCTTCAGCACTCTTTCCGGCAGTTGCCTCCCCACCTGAAGAGAGGGTTATGCTGCCAGAAACGCTCTTTACCGTGGTGCTCGGCTCAGGAGTGCCTGGGTCGTCGACGCTGCCACCACCACCCCCACCACAACCATTTAAAACAAACACAAGCGCGATCGCGCTCACAATGGGTATTCTACCGGACATGTTTCTCTCTCCTATTCTTCTGGCGACTCCGCAGCCCCAGCGTCGGTCCGTTTGTCCCGGCGCCTGCGAGAGTAATTCCATGACGTCTTAAAAACTAACCTAAGGTAAACGTGAAGTCCATCACAATTTTACGGACACTACGATAGAGGGGGGCCGCCCCGAATCCCCCCAGGGAGGCTTGATTGCCACTGCTGGCAACCGGCCCACTCATCGAATGGTTCAGTCGGCCCCTGGCAGATCCGCCAAGGGCCGATTGTCGGAGTATTCCCATTACCCGATTAGTTCGTACGCGATCGGACCGAACGCCGTCAGCCATACATATAAAAGACGGTGAAAAACACGCCGTTCAACGGGTTGTCTTTATAGCCCGTGCCCACCCTTCTTTTTGTAAGCAGCGCCCGTCGGTGAGAACAGCCTCCGTGCACAAAACGGCCTAACCGGTATAATGGAGCTTGATGCTTCACTCCTGTTACTACTGGTATGCGCACCTTCATCGTCCTGCTCCTGCTGCTACTCCTTTCCGGGACCGTTTGGGGTGATAACGTCGACCCGCGACTCAGAAATCGGCTGGTGGACGCACTGGCGGAAGGATTTGATTACGGCGATCGGTGGGATGTAGAGGTCTGGGTCACCGACATGGCTACGCGACTCTCCAACCGCGTAACCGACAGGGAGGAGCGGCTCACCATTCTCAAGCACACTTTCATCGAAGCCCACCAGGCGGGCCTCGACCCGGAGCTGGTGCTGGCCGTCATCGACACTGAAAGCAACTTCGACCGCTTTGCCATCTCCGAGGCCGGGGCCCGCGGGCTGATGCAGGTCATGCCCTTCTGGCTGAAAGAGCTCGGCAGGCCGGATGACAACCTGTTCGACATCGCCACCAACCTGCGCTTCGGCTGCACCATTTTGAAGTATTACCTGGATCGCGAGCGCGGCGATCTTACACGGGCTCTGGCTCGATATAACGGGAGTCTCGGCAAGGTCTGGTATCCACAGCGGGTCTATACCAAGCTTCGGGCGAGTTGGTATCGCTGATTGGGCTCTCGGTGCCGGGCGGAAGAGCGGCCTGCGGGGGCTGACCGAAGTCTGTGACGGGCTGAAGGGTGATCGACGGGGGCTGAACGAGGTTTTTGACGGCCTGAAGGCCGACCTGCGAGGGCGATGCTTTAGCGTGTTGAGAAATCCGGGGGTGGCGTCTCTTCTACCGCCTGGCATTCCACGAAGGCCACGTCTGCGGCATCGGAACCTTCCCACAGCCATCCCTTGAATTGCTCAAGAGCACTCTTTTCACCACAAGCCAGCACTTCCACCTGGCCATCGGGGAGGTTGCGGGCGTAGCCGGTCACGCCCCGGGCCTGCGCCTGGCGACGGGTGCTAGCCCGATACCAGACTCCCTGTACCCGGCCGCTCACGCGGCATCGCAGACACTGGCTCATGGAAAATCCACGACCACCGGCTGACCGATTCTGAGCGTTCGCTCCGAGTCGGGTGAAAACACCACATCCACGGGGTAGCGGTCGCCGCCGGCGGCAACCGGCTCGACGCCGATATGGTAGATCTCACCGCGATACTGTCGGTCCCCGACCCGCACCCGGATCTCCTCCGCCGCCTCTATGCCGGCCAGCTGCTCCGCACCTGCCTCCATGCGGGCCAGCAGCTCTCCGGTTCCGGCCATTGTCACCAGCGGAACGCTCTGAAGCCGGGTCACCACGATCTGTCCCGGCTCAACATTGCGCCTCAGCACCACCCCGTCGAAGGGGGCCCGCACCGCGCTGTAACGCAACCGTTCCCGGGCGTCAGCCAATTGTGCTTGTGCGCGCTGGTACGCCGCTTTGCTACGAACCGCATTGATCCTGGCCAGCTCCAGGTCGTGGTCCGAAAGCAGTGTCCTATCGTAGAGTTCCTGGGTCCGCTCCAGTTCACGTTCGGCTTCTTCCAGGGCTGCCTGCTGAAAGGCCAGCTCCGCCTCAGCCTGATTGAACCCCGCGCGCAGGGCCCCCTGATCCAGCTGCACCAGCAGATCGCCTTTCGCCACGCGATCCCCCGGGGCCACGGCAACCTGCTCCACCACACCGGAAACCAGCGTGCTCAATTCAACGCGCTGAAGCCAACGCAGCTGGCCTTCGAACGATTCAGCCATCGCTTGAGCGGCAGCCATCATCAAGGCGACGCCCAGCAACGTATTGGAAACCCTACTCATACTCATTTCTCCCCTAACCTTCATCGGCAGATGTGGACGCCTTCGGCAGTCCACCGGCCAGCGCTTTCAAGCGTTCCCAGGCCAAAACACGGCCAAAGCGGTTCTTCGCGGCTTCGATTTGGGCCTCCGAAAGTCGAACCATGGCATCGCCGAGGTCGGTTTTTACTTCCAATTCGTAGATCGTACGGCTACGGTCGAGATAGAGGTCGCGGTAGTCCTGAAGCGCCAGCACCCGGTCCGCATCCACTTGCAGTGTCTCCAGGTCAAGATAATTGTCCAGCAATGCCTGCCGAACAGCATCCTCCGCCGCAGCCAGTGAGGCCCGAGTCCGGTTCAGAGTGGCTTTCTCCCTGGCAATTTGCGCACCGACAGCACCCCCGCTGTACAAAGGAACCGTCAGTACCACGCCGGCGCGCCAATCATCATGCGAGCCAGCTTCCCGGGAGTAGGTGGAGGCTTCAAGCTCGCCATCCAGATAGGGACGGCGACCAGCGCGCGCCCCCGCAATTCGACTTTCGGCCGCTTTCACTTCCGCCCGCAAGGCCCGAATGGCGGGATTCTCCGCCAGTGCCTTTTTCAGCAGGGACTCGTATTCGGGCAATTCCCCATCCAGTTGCGGAAGATCGGGAAGGGAGAGATCGGAAGAGAGTTCTCCCGGACGGCCCAAAGCGATCGCCAGCCGCGAACGGGCTGAACGCTGGCGCGCCTGACTGGCAGCACGCTTTTTGCGTATTGCCTGGTACTCGGCTTCCATTTCCAGCAGGTCGATATCGGAAACCTGACCCAACTCATGCCGATCCTGTAATCGGTCCAAGCTGACATAAACGACGGCCATCTCCTCGTTGTCCCGCGCAAATTCCAGGTCCGCCAGCAGAACGTCGAAATAGGCCTCCATGATGGCGATGCGCCGCTGCCGTACCACATCGGTATATCTCAACCGGCTGGCCTTGCCAAGGCCCTCAGCGGCCGATTCCTCGGCAGCACTGCGACCGAAATCATAGAGGTTCTTGCGGACAAACAGACTACCCCGGTGATCGCCATTGGACTGGTCAGCGGCAACCTCGGACGGTTCGACCCAGCGCAAGCGGCCCTCCAGCGCCACGTTCACACCGGTGCGTGATTGCGCCAACCGCTCTTCCGCCTGGCTGTACTCCAAATCAGCACGGGCCTGTGCCACGTCCGTCGGCCCTCTCTCTGCCAGAGACAGGGCATGCTCCAGTGTCAAGGGCTCAGGAAGCGGTTCCGTATCGGCCGTCGAGATCCGGACCACCAGCAACAGGGCCACCGTTGCGAGGCAACCGCCCAGCACTCTCTTCTTCATAACGGTTACCGCTGCTGGCGCTTGAACCGGGTGAAGGAGGTTTCGTGGTAATGACCCTCCGCAACGTAACGGCCCAGAAGCATGAACTCTTCACTGTCGCGGGTACGACCGGTGAACCGGTGGATTCTTTCTCCTTCCAGATCGAAGAAGGCAAAAACCGGTGTAGCGCGCACACGATGTTTCTTGAAGGCGAAGTCTTTCTGCGTCATAGGCTCGCCCGAAAATGAGGTGATCTCAATCTCACCCTCAATATCGACGGGAAAGCTGAGAAAGTTTTCGCGATAGTACTCTTGCACATCAGCGCGGTTGAGCACGTGGTCTTTCATCCAGTGGCAAAACGGACACTCGTCCATTTCGAAAAAGAGCAGAATGCCCTGTTTCCCCTGGTCCTTGGCGAGTTGCAACTCTTCGGTGAAATCCCCGAAAGTTTCATTGAAAAAGTACTGGTAGGGATCCCGTTCACCCGCTGCGTAAGTCGGTCCGACCAAGCCCCACAACAAAACGAATACCGGCATCAAGCGGCGCATACTCACCTCCATCCTCGTTTAATTATTATAGGGTTTCCGAATAACGACACTACCACGAGTGCATCTGCCGGTGTGCCGTTTTATCGACTACCGACGGACCTGCTGATCGAAGCCGTCGATAAATTCAATAAGCCTGTCGCTGGTAATCGCCCCCACCTCCCTGGCAACCACCACCCCATCCGGGGAGACAAGATAGGTCGTGGGCAGGCCTGGAATCGGACCGATCATCTGGGCGTCCGACGTACGAACGCCGACCGGGTAGGTAACCAGATTTTCCTCAAGAAAGCGTCCCAAACGCTCCCCTTCCAAATCTTCCATATTGATGCCTACCACTACGGCATCGGAGTCCTTGTGTTCTTCATGAAAGTGCACCAGTTCGGGCAACTCTTCGAGACACGGTGGGCACCAAGTGGCCCAGTAGTTGACCACCACCCATTTGCCCCGGTAATCAGCAAGTTTATGGGTCTGACCGCTACTGACATCTTCGAACGTCAACCGGGCCTCGGCCAATGCCGTCATGCTGAAAGAAAGAGTGAGCAACAGAAAAAGAAACGTACGCAAGGAACACACCTCCAGCCGGTTCGTCGCCATACATTGCCAGCACTCGCGCCGATGCGCAACGAGCGAATTGCCTATGCCTGCCCCATCCGGCCTGCCGCCACGCGACCGGGTAAGATGGAGTAGGAGGAGGCTTCGCCATGCCTGACGCACCAAACAAAAAACCCCGCCGAAGCGGGGTTTTTTGTCAGGGATTTGCCGAGCGGTCTTAACGCGCCAGGTAGGCTCTGTCAGACTCTTCGACAACTCCCAGCGACCAGGCACCGCGGGTACGGGCATGCTCGACAGCGGCATCAACTTCACCGTCGGACCAGTCGTTACGGATCGTGAAGTTCTGCCCCGGGTAGATCAGATCAGCGTCACTAATCTTGTCACGGTTGGCTTTATAGATAAGCGGCCATTTGTAGGGGTTGTTGTAAACGTCGCTCTTGCCGGAGATGCTCCACAGGCTATCACCACGCTCAACCGTATAGGAACCGGGCGCCTGCTGCTGCTCCTGCTCCGCCCGCTGCTGCGCCAGGCGCCGCTCTTCAAGCCGCTTCTGGGCAAGGGCGTTTTCGGCCTGACGGCGAGCACGATTGGCCAATTCGACGGCACTAATGGTGTCACCCTCTGCGAGGGCCGCTTCCGCTTCCTTCACCATGTCTGCGCTATCCCGCCAGGCTGCGCCTGCGGCCTCGGCTTCCTCGACCGCAGCGTGGGCCGCATCGATCGCAGCCTGTGCTTCGGCGACTGTCGGCCCCTCGGGCTCTTCTTGCTGTGGTGCGGTGGCGCAGCCCACCATAAATCCAAGGACGAGCGCCAATAGTGCCGAGTGCTTCATTACCGTCAAGATTTTCATCGTTCTTGTGCTCCGGGACGATTGATTTTATCGAAAAAAATTCTATTTTTTTGGACCGTTTACTTCGACGTCAAACTAGCATCGGCCATTGGCCACGTCAATGCGACCCAGTTCTCAAAATTCCTAACCAGAATCAGAGGTTATGGAACTCCGGCTATTGTGCAGTGGCCAGTGCGTGGTCTCGCGCACTGATCGCCGCGGCCTTGGCTGCTGTGGCATAACGGCGTGCCCGCTCGTATTCACCATGCTCCAGGTCACGGGCGGCCTGCTCCAGAAAAGTTTCCGCCTGGTCCAGGTATTGTGAGGCATGACGCTCGGCGTGGGCTTCCCTGGCCGCATGGATCGCCTGACGGGCGTCACTCATTTCCTGCGCCGGGGGCATGCTGGCACACGCCACCAGGGCCATCGCAAACAGAAGCGGAATCATTCGGATGGTCGTTTCCATCCACAACCGGGTGCCGTCGCGAGTGGATCCTTCCAAATGCGGTAGGTTCGAGTCGCAGGATCGTATAGGCATAGTCATTCTGTTTCCCTGACATCTCGCGCGCAGATATCGTGTCCGGGCGCTGGGTGATAGCTGCCTGATCGGGAACGGGAATTAACCGCATACTGAGACAGAAGGCCCCTTGCCCGAAAGTTAGAAATCACCGTACACCCTTGTTTCTGCTAGGATAAGTTCAAACTAACACCGAATTGAAAAAACTGTCAAGGTGAAAAAATTGCATCCCGACTCCGGCTGAAACGCTACAATCGACCATCTCGACACGTAAAACAAGTCCGCCATGATTAACCCGCCTTACCGTAATCCATGGAGCCCTGAACCAGGAAAGGCATTGAAGTCAGTGCCGAACAAGGGGCTCCTGCCACATATACCTTGGAGGGAGTGTTGACATGATGGAAGTCCTTGTCCTCTATTACAGTCGCCATGGTGCCACCGGAGCTATGGCCCGACTGGTCGCACGGGGAGTGGAAGAAGTGCCCGGGGTTCAGGCCCGCTTGCGAACGGTGCCCGAGGTTTCGACCGTCACCGAGGCGGTAGCCGACGCCATTCCGGCCGAGGGCCCACCCTACGCGTCGCTCGAAGATCTCCGGGAATGCGCCGGCCTTGCCCTCGGCAGTCCGACCCGATTCGGCAACATGGCGGCGCCACTGAAGTATTTCCTCGACACCACGACTCCTTTATGGCTCTCCGGAGCGTTAATCGACAAGCCGGCGACACTCTTCACCTCCACGTCCAGTATCCACGGCGGCCAGGAAACGACGCTGCTTTCAATGATGCTGCCGCTTCTGCATCATGGCATGGTGCTGCTGGGACTCCCCTACAGCGAGTCGGACCTGTTCACGACGACCGGTGGTGGAACCCCTTACGGCTCCAGTCATGTTGCCGGAACGGATAACCGGAACCCCATCAGCGACGCCGAACGACGGCTATGCATCGCCCAGGGACGCCGGCTGGCCGAGTTGGTGTGGCGCATGGCCCGGGAAGGAAAGTGACACAGTCCCGCCTTGCCTACACCGTTGCCCTCACGGGCTATTTCGGCCTGCTGATCCTGTTGACGGCGTGGACCGTCTGGCTTTCACCCCCGGAGGAGCTGCCCATTGCACTGGTCCTGCTGGTCGGGGTAGGTCCACTGCTGTTGCCTTTGCGGGGATTACTGCATGGGCGTCCCTATACCTTCGCCTGGACCAGTTTTCTGGTCCTGCTCTATCTGGTACACGCAGTACTGGAGATCTACAGCAGTCCGGCTGACCGACTACTCGCCACGGCGGAGTTGCTGTTCGCGCTGATGCTGTATGGAGGAGCGGTGGCCTACGCCCGCTGGCGGGGCAAAGAACTCAAGGCATAATGGCCAACTGTTCACGGACGAAGGGAACGGTGAGCCGCCGCTGGGCGGCAAGCGAGGCGCGGTCCAGGTGTTCCAGCACTGAAAACAGCGAATGCAGGTCCCGTGGACTGCGCCTCAGAATATAATTCGCCACCTCATCCGAAAGCTCCATTCCCCGGTGGTGGGCGCGCAGTTGCAAAGCGACCCGCTTGTCGGCATCGACAAGCGGCAGCAGTTGGTAGACCGGCCCCCAACTGAGGCGCGACCTCAGGTCGGGCAGCGAAATACCCAGGGGCCCCGGCGGTGCATCAGCCGCCACCACGATCCGACAACCGCTCTCGCGGGCCCGGTTGTAGAGGTGAAACAGGCCCACTTCCCACCCGGTATGCCCTGCCACTTGCTGGAGATCATCGACGGTCACCAGGGCCATGGTCTCCAGTCCCTCCAGCATCTCCGGGGCCAGTTCGGTGCTCTTCGAAAGCGGCAGATAAACGGCACCACCGCTCTCGCCACTCACCCGGTGGCAGGCGGCCTGCAGCAGGTGGCTGCGACCACTGCCGGCGCCCCCCCAGAGAAAAAGGAAAGGTTCATTCCCTCTCTCGAGCTGAAGAACCACCTCGGTGTTCGGACCGGCAAAGAAATTATCGAAGGTCGCACCATCCCGCAGCCCGACCCCGAGCGGCAGTTGAGCGCTCATGGTCGATCCGTTGATTGGTTGAACAGCTCACTGTCCAGGTAGCGTTCATGAGCATAACGCAGGAGCACCATCACAATGGCGGCTACCGGCAACGCCAGCAGCACGCCGATGAAGCCGAACAGCTGCGCACCGGCCATGACCGCGAAGATCACCGCCACCGGATGCAGGCCAATGCGCTCACCCAATAGCAGCGGCTGCAGTACCATGCCCTCGATAGCCTGAGCCACCCCGAACACGGCCACCACATACAGCAGGTGAATGGCATCCTGAAACTGCATGATGGCCGCGATGCCCGCAGCCACAATGCCCACGATAAAGCCCAGATAGGGTACGAAACTGACGAGCCCCGCCGATACGCCAATCAGCAGGGCCAACTCCAGCCCTACCAGCCAGAGCCCCAGTGAATAGATCAGTCCCAGGGCGAGCATGACTATCAATTGCCCGCGGAAGAAGGCCCCAAGCACCTCGTCCGAGGCGCGGGCCAGACGAACAACATCCGGCTCCAGACGGCGCGGGAGCAGTTCACGTATCCGGCCCACCATGACATCCCAGTCCCGCAGCAGATAAAAAGTCACCACCGGAATCAGGATGAGATTGGCCAGCCAGCCGACCAGCGTCGCCCCGGAACGGGATAGCGCACTAACCACCCCGCCAGCCGAACCGGCTGCCTGCTGCCAGTAGTCGCTGACGGCCGTTCTCAGTGCGCCCAGTTCCAGCCCGCCCAGATCAATGCCCAGAAAAGCTCCGAGCGCCGGGAGCCCCTCTTTTTGCACCCAGTCGATGTAGGTCGGCAACTTTGAGACAAACAGTACGATCTGACGTTCGAGTAGGGGGACAAGCACCAGCATCAGCGCAAAAATGACGGCCAGTAACACTACAAATACCAGGACCACCGAAAGAGCACGTGACAGACCACGGTTCTCCAGCCGATCGACCACCGGGTCGCCGATATAGGCCAGCACCGCCCCCGCCACGAACGGTGTCAGAACCGGTGACAGCAGATAGAGCAGATACCCTCCGACTGCCACGGCCGCCAGCCAGTACCACTTCTGCGATTCTGTCATCGACTTCCCTTGCGTTCACTCGAGCGGTAATGATGGGCACGCTTTCCCCAGATGCCAACGTATTTGAACCCGCTCCAGACGGTGGTCACGGCCACGACCATAACTATCCCGTTGATAAAGGGTCCGGGCAGCGCCTGTATTGCAAACGAAAAAAGCACCAAAAGCACCAATAATACCTGAAGCGCCGTATTCGCTTTGCTGACCAGAGTGGGCTCCATTTCCACCTGCCCTATCAAGAACTGGTAGGCCGCCGCCCCACCGATGATGACGATATCGCGCAGAATGACCAGGGCTACCAGCCATGCCGGAAGCATGCCCAGCAGGCCCATGGTGATATAGGAAGAGACCATAAGGAGTTTGTCGGCCAACGGGTCCAGTAGCGCACCCAGTCGGCTCGACCACCCGAAGCGCCTTGCCAGAAATCCATCCAGCGCATCGGAAGCCCCCGCTACCGCGAACAGTGCGAGGACCATGCCGTATTGACGGTCCACGAGTAACGCGACCAGCGGAATGACAAGCAGGATTCGAAAACAAGTAATGAGATTCGGTATCGCCTTCGGGTTCACGGCACCAGGCGGTAGAGCAAGGCCCTACGGCTTCCCTGTTCTTGTTGTTCTTGTTCGTGCTGCTGATCCCGTTCCGGCACTGGTGTTGAGGCGTACTGCTGCTCCCGGTCCCGGTCGGGCACTGCTGCTGCGGTCAACGTATCACCCAGGGCCAGTGTATTCACCAGCCTTGCTGTACCGCCATCCACCCGCAGACCAAAGCGCACCTTCTCGGCCTCCACCCGGACCACTTCAATATGGTCGATGACGTTGAGACCGGTGAGATAACCCAGAGTCCGCTGTAATCCGGCCAGGTCCACTACCCCTGCCACGTCCAGTGCCAGTCGATCATCCGACATCCCGCCGGGTGAGCCGGAAAGGGCCTCGGAAAGGCGATCCGCCGCCCCCTCGATTCCCAGAGCCAGCAGTGACCGTTTGTCTTCACTCTCGCCATTCCAGCGGAAACGATTGTCGCCCTGGTACAGGGACCAGCGCACCGCCCACCGGGAACCTCGCAATGGGTAGAGCCGACCTACCAGTACCGCCTGAGGATCGTACCGTTCGGAGATTTCCACGATGGGCTGATGGAAATCCCCCCAGATGTCCGCGGGCCTGATCCGTGACTGCTCGGCCAGATCCAGCAGCGGCAGGCGCACCGGTAACCCCCGGCGCTCTCCTGTCGTGATCAGCGTCTCCCGGGCGAAGCCTTCATCATTCGCGCCCACCAGCTCACGATGTCCGCCCTGCTCAACCGCAAGCCACACCAGCGTCACGGGACGGGCGGCGCCCCACACGGAAACACCCTGCTCCCGCAACAGGCCATCGACTCCCCGGGCGTCAAACCGAACCCACAGAACGAGTTCATCGGTCGAAGGTGATCGTCGATAGCGATACTGCTGGACATATTTGGCGACCTCGGCCGGCGCCCTGTTTTCGACCTGGCCGGAACCACTCACCTTTACCAAAACCTGTGACAGTGCACGGGCAGTGGCATCCTGTCGCGCTGCACGACTCTGATCGGCCACGGGCACCTCTGCCTCATACAGACCATGGAGTTCCAGCGCCAGGAGATCGACCCCGGGCAAAAAAAGTGATAGAGAAAGGAGAAACACACGTAACCGCATCATCCGCCGCAAACTATGCGAGTGACTGCAGCAAGTCAAGGGAATAGAGCCCGATTCCAAGCGTGGGGTGGGACTGTTAAAATAGGCGCGAAAAGCAGTTCCTTTCTCAACCGACTCAGGATTCCCCAGTGAGCAGCGACCCCAAAACCGGCCAAGAAGGCCTCAGCTATCGTGATGCCGGCGTGGACATCGACGCCGGCAATACCCTGGTCGAACGCATCAAGCCGTTTGCCAAAAGCACCCTGCGACCCGGAGTCCTGGGCGGCCTTGGCGGCTTCGGGGCCCTGTTCGAGGTTCCTCTCGATCGCTACCCCAATCCCGTGCTGGTGGCCGGCACCGATGGCGTGGGCACCAAACTCAAGCTCGCAATGGAGTTGAACCGGCACGATACCATCGGCATCGATCTGGTCGCCATGTGCGCCAACGACCTCATCGTGCAGGGTGCCGAACCACTGTTTTTTCTGGATTACTACGCGACCGGCCATCTCAACGTAGACGCTGCGGCGGATGTGGTGAAAGGGATCGCCGCCGGCTGCGCAATGGCCGGGGCCGCCCTGACCGGCGGCGAAACGGCGGAGATGCCGGGCATGTACCAGGGCGATGACTACGATCTGGCCGGGTTCTGCGTCGGTGTGGTCGAAAAGAGCGAAATCATCGATGGCAGCCGGGTCACGGATGGAGATGCGATTATCGGGCTTGCCTCTTCAGGCCCGCACTCCAACGGCTACTCACTGATTCGAAAAGTGCTCGAGGTGAGCGGCACCGGACTTGACGCCGACTTCGGTGGCAGGCCCATCGGCGAGGTTCTGCTGGAGCCGACGCGGATATATATCAAACCGCTACTGAAGCTGTTCCAGGATGCCGATGTCGAGGTCCACGCGCTGGCCCACATTACCGGGGGCGGCCTCACGGAAAACCTGCCCCGGGTCCTTCCGGAGGGAACGCAGGCCATTATCGATGCCGCCAGCTGGAGCCGTCCTCCCATCTTCGATTGGCTCCAGCGCACGGGCGGTATCAGCGATGAAGAGATGTATCGCACCTTCAACTGCGGAATCGGCATGGCGATCTGCGTGCCCGCCGCACAGGCCCAACTTGCTGCCGAACGGCTTTGCGAGGCGGGGGAAGAAGCGATGGTCATCGGTCACATCGCGGCAGGCGGCGGAGAGCGGGTCATTATTCGATGAGTGCAAAGCTGCCCATTGTGGTACTCATCTCGGGAGGTGGCACCAATCTGCAGTCCATCATCGACGCCGTCCGGGAGGGCCTGCCTGTGGAGATCCGGGCCGTCATCAGCAACAGAGCCGATGCCTTCGGTCTGGAACGGGCGCGCCGTGCGGGTATTCCGACGGAAGTGGTCGAGCATCGGCAGTTTGCCGATCGCGAGAGCTATGATGCTGCGCTGATGGAGTGCATCGACCGCTTCCAACCGGGACTGGTGGTGCTGGCCGGCTTCATGCGCATTCTCAGCAATGACTTTGTTCGCCACTATCACGGCCGCATGCTCAATATCCATCCTTCCCTGCTCCCCAGACACCGGGGTCTCAACACGCATAGCCGCTGCCTCGATGCGGGTGATACCGAACATGGCGCCTCGGTGCACTTCGTCACCCCGGAGCTGGACGCCGGCCCCATCATCCTTCAGGCGCGGGTTCCGGTAGAGCCGGACGACAGCCCTGAAACCCTGGCATCGCGGGTACTGGCGCAGGAGCACCGCATCTACCCCCAGGCCATTCGCTGGTACGCCGAAGGACGGCTAAAGCTTAAGAACGGACATGCCCTGCTGGATGGCGAACCGGTTCAGTGCAGATAGTGCGGACGCAGCAGGCGTGGCGGATTCGTTGTCCGATGTGTGTTACAACCTATGACCTGGACGGAAGCTAAAGCTGAACATGAACTATTTTGCCTGGATCATAACGCTGCTGATGGCGCTGACGGCAGGCCCCACCGGGGCCAAACCCGCCTATGTACCCGAGCCCTACGAGGCGCACTACACGGTACACGCCAACGGACTCAAAGTGGGGGAGATGACCCGAAAGCTTGAGAAGCGCACTGACAATACCTGGCTGATGGAGTCATCACTCTACACGACCGGGCTGGTCGCGCTTTTTAAGGATCATCGACTTACCGAAACGAGCCTCTGGCGCTCCCGGAACAGTACCCTTGTCCCGCTCGATTTCCAGGCGAAGCACACGGGAGGCGATGACAATTCCTTCGAGCGGATGCGATTTGACTGGGAAGAGGAGATCGTGACCTATCTTCGCGAGGGTGAGGTGACCAAAGTGGCCGTACGGCCGGGGATTCTCGACAAACTGCTGTATCAGGTCGCGCTCGAGCGCGACCTCTCGGAGGGGGAGAAGCACCTCGAGTACACCTTCGCCGACCGGGGGAAAATCAAGACCTATCGGTTCGACGTAATCGGGCAGGAGCAGTTGGACACCCCACTGGGCACCTATCAGACACTGAAGGTGCGCAGAGAGGATGTCACCCTCTGGGTGGCTCCGGCACTCGATTACACGTTGGTAAAGCTCGTTCAGGAAAAGAAGGACTACACGGCGACCAGTTACATCACCAGACTGGAACGTCAAAAGTAACCCCGTTCCCGCAGTCTACCGGGAACCTCTAAAATTCATTTTCGTCACTCCCGCGAAAGCGGTAGCCCGGTAAAATCAACGGCTGGATTCCCGCTTTCGCGGGAATGACGAATTTATAGAAGTGCCCTACCGTCGAAAGCCGCTTCAGGTGACGGGCAGCGTTACACCGCGTTGCCCCTGGTATTTGCCGCCGCGATCCAGATAGGAGGTCTCGCACACCTCATCCGATTCGAGAAACAGCATCTGTGCAATCCCCTCGTTGGCGTAGATCTTGGCCGGCAGCGGCGTGGTATTGGAGAATTCCAGGGTCACATGCCCCTGCCATTCGGGCTCCAGCGGCGTTACGTTGACGATGATGCCGCAGCGCGCATAGGTCGACTTGCCTAGGCAAATAGTGAGTACGCTACGCGGGATGCGAAAATACTCCACCGTGCGGGCCAATGCGAAGGAGTTGGGCGGGATAATGCAGACGTCCGACTTCACGTCCACAAAGCTGGACTCGTCGAATCCTTTCGGGTCGACAATCGCCGAGTTGATATTCGTGAAGATCTTGAATTCATCCGCACAGCGCACGTCATAGCCGTAACTGGAAGTTCCGTAGGAAACGATCCGGTTACCGTTCACCTCCCGGACCTGGCCGGCCTCGAACGGCTCAATCATGCCCTGCTCTGCCGCCATGCGGCGGATCCACTTGTCGCACTTGATGCTCATGGGAAAATTTGAAACGCCCCAGGGAAAGGCATCAAAGATACAGGGAAAAGGGGACCCTAAACAAGCTTGAGTTTTGACCCCGGGGAGCAAGGGAGGAGACGGTGCCCCAAAAGGAATGAACCACAGAGAACACAGAGAGTTCACGGAGGCCTTTGAGCACACAAGCCGTTCTCCGTGTCCTCTGTGCCCTCTGTGGTTAAGGCCGTTAGCCCCAGTTCGTCGTCAGTCGTTCTGGATGACGATTTTCGGGAAGCGGGCGCTGTAGTCCTTCGCCTGACCGGCGAGCTTGGCGCCCACCTTGCGGGCGATATCCCGGTAAATCTGGGAGATCCGGCCATCCGGATCGGCCACCACCGTCGGCTTGCCGCTGTCGGTCTCCTCACGGATGGAGATATCCAGCGGCAGGGCACCGAGGAAGTTCACACCATACTCCTTCGCCATGGACTGACCGCCGCCCTCACCGAAGATGTGCTCCTCGTGACCGCAATTGGAGCAGATGTGGATCGACATGTTCTCCACCACGCCCAGCACCGGCACCTCGACCTTCTCGAACATCTTGTAGGCCTTGCGGGCGTCCAGCAGAGCGATGTCCTGCGGTGTGGTGACGATCACCGAACCCGAAACCGGCACCTTCTGCGCCAGGGTCAGCTGGGTATCACCGGTGCCCGGCGGCAGGTCGATCACCAGATAGTCGACTTCACGCCAGTTGGTATCGTTCAGCAGCTGCTCCAGCGCCTGGGTCACCATCGGTCCACGCCAGATCATCGGCGTATCCTCGTCGATAAGATAGCCAATGGACATGGACTGGATGTCGTGGTTGACGATGGGCTCCAGAGTATGACCGTCCGGCGAATCCGGCTTTTTGTCGTGAACGCCCAGCATACGCGGCTGGCTGGGGCCGTAGATATCTGCATCCAGCAGACCCACGGTGGCGCCTTCGGCCGCCAGTGCCAGCGCCAGGTTCACCGAAGTGGTGGATTTACCGACGCCGCCCTTGCCCGAAGCGACGGCGATGATGTTCTTCACGCCCTTGATGTGCTTGACACCCTTCTGGGCGGCATGAGAGACGATGCGGGTATCGATCTCGATTTCGACGCTATCAACGCCCTCCACCTGTTCGACAAGCCCCTTCAGCTTGCCGGAAACCTCGTCACGGTAGCCGTTCATCGGGAAGCCGTACTCGACGACGATTTTCACCTTGCCGCCGTCGATCTGGATGTCTTTCACGGCCTTGGCGGAGACCACATCCTTTTCAAGGTACGGATCGGAGTAGCCTTTGAGCGCCTCTTCAACCTGCGACTGGGACACCTGTGCCATCATTCTCTCCTGGGTTTTTTGCCGGCGCCATGCGCCCGGACCTAATAACTGAGTAATTCAATCGGAAATTATCGCAGAGTTTCATTAGTGTCGCAAACCACCGGCCGGTACGGAAGCCTTTGCCGCGGTTATCGACGATAACGATATTCCTCGAGGCCGTGCGGTAGCGGCCCTGAGGGCGATCATCCCCGAGTCTGAGCCATAATCCATTCGCGGCTTCTGCCTCTTCCACGTCCTGCAACCAAAGGCAAGGGGTTTCACTCACCTGTCTCGTCCGCTCGCTGGCGGCCATAACCCATAATTTGGTACTGTATTCCTCTTTTTCAAGCAACGGAAATCTCCCCACCCCGATGGCCGATAAAAATCGCAAAATCCTGGTCACCAGCGCCCTTCCCTACGCCAATGGTCCGATCCACC
This sequence comes from Thiohalomonas denitrificans, assembly GCF_900102855.1. NCBI lineage: Bacteria > Pseudomonadati > Pseudomonadota > Gammaproteobacteria > Thiohalomonadales > Thiohalomonadaceae > Thiohalomonas > Thiohalomonas denitrificans. Next base: position 35,859 of record NZ_FMWD01000007.1, on the reverse strand, counting down.
TTGGCCACCTGGTGGAATACATCCAGACCGACATCTGGGCGAGATTTCAGCGCCAGCGGGGACACCAGTGCCTGTACGTGTGCGCCGACGACGCTCACGGCACACCGATCATGCTGCGCGCCCAGAGCGAGGGGATTTCTCCGGAAGAGCTCGTGGCCCGCATGAGCCGGGAGCATCAGGAGGACTTCGCCGGGTTCCATATCGGCTTTGACAACTACCACAGCACCCACTCCGACGAGAATCGCGAGTGTGCCGAGACGATCTACACGCGACTGCGCGACGCCGGGCACATCGCAACCCGCACCATCACGCAGGCATTCGATCCGGAAAAGGAGATGTTCCTGCCGGACCGCTTCATCAAGGGAACCTGCCCCCGCTGCGATGCCAAAGAGCAGTACGGCGACTCCTGCGAGGCATGTGGCGCCACCTATACGCCGACGGAGCTCAAGGATGCCGTCTCGGCCATTTCCGGCGCCAAACCCGTTGAGAAGAACTCGGAGCACTTCTTTTTCCAACTGGCCGACTTCGAGGGCATGCTCCGCGACTGGATTGACGGTGGACACCTCCAGGAGTCCATCGCCCACAAGCTCAAGGAGTGGTTCGATACCGGCCTGCAGGACTGGGATATCTCCCGCGATGCCCCCTACTTCGGTTTCGAGATCCCCGATGCCCCGGGCAAATTCTTCTATGTCTGGCTGGATGCGCCGATTGGCTACATGGGCTCTTTCAAAAACCTCTGCAGCAAACGTGAGGACCTGGAATTCGACGACTGGTGGGGCCCGCACGCGGACTGCGAGCTGTACCACTTCATCGGCAAGGATATCGCCTATTTTCACACGCTGTTCTGGCCGGCGATGCTGCACGGCGCCGGATTCCGGCTGCCGAACGCCGTCTGGTGCCACGGCTTCCTGACCGTAAACGGCCAAAAGATGTCCAAGTCGCGCGGCACCTTCATCATGGCCCGCAGCTATCTGGACCACCTGAATCCGGAATACCTGCGCTACTATTTCGCCGCCAAGCTCAGTGACGGCATCGAGGACCTGGACCTCAGCCTTGACGACTTCCAGCAGCGGGTCAACTCGGATCTGGTCGGGAAGGTGGTCAATATTGCCAGCCGTTGCGCCGGCTTCATCACCAAAAAGTTCGACGGCAAGTTGTCGGCGCACCTGAGCGAGCCGGAGCTGTACCGGGAATTCGTTGCGGCCGGCCAGGAGATCGCCGCCCAGTACGAAGCGCGCGAGTTCAGCCATGCCATGCGCACCGTCATGCAGCTGGCCGATCGCGCCAATGAGTACATCGACGAGAAAAAACCCTGGGTGGTCGCCAAAGAAGCAGGACGCGAACAAGAGCTCCACGATATCTGCTCTCTGGGCGTGAATCTTTTCCGGGTGCTGATGAACTACCTGAAACCGGTACTGCCGGGCACGGCCGAGAAGGCTGAGAGCTTCCTGCGCACCGCTCCGCTGAACTGGAACGACTGCGAGACACCGCTGCTGGATCACACAATTGACAAGTTCAAGCCACTGATGACGCGGGTGGAAAAGGAGAAGGTGGAAGCCCTCATCGCCGCTTCGAAAGAGGACCTCGCAGCCGCCCAACCGACAGAAGACCCCCAGCCGGCGACGACACCGCTGGCCAAAGACCCCATCGCGGAGACGATCACTTTCGACGATTTCGCCAAAGTAGACCTGCGCATCGTGCGGATCGCCAGGGCCGAACATGTGGAGGGTGCCGACAAACTGCTTCGTCTCACCCTGGATCTGGGGGGCGAGACCCGCAACGTCTTCGCGGGCATCAAATCCGCCTACCAGCCGGAGGAGCTGGTGGGTTGCCTGACCGTGATGGTGGCCAATCTGGCCCCGCGCAAGATGCGTTTTGGCGTCTCCGAGGGGATGGTGCTGGCCGCGGGGCCGGGCGGCAAGGATCTGTTCATCCTCCAACCCGACGACGGTGCCGAACCGGGTATGCGGGTAAAGTAGTGAACTATTACCAATGCTTGCTTTACTAAAGTAGTCAGGTATTGTCACCTTATGACTGAATACGCCCTCATTCTGGTCAGCACGGTGCTGGTCAACAACTTCGTCCTGGTGAAATTCCTGGGGCTATGCCCCTTCATGGGCGTATCCCGGAAGCTCGAAACGGCCACGGGCATGGGACTCGCCACCACCTTTGTGCTGACCCTATCCTCCGTGTGCAGCTATCTGGTGAACGAATATTTGCTGGCACCGCTGGGATTGGAGTACCTGCGCACCATCAGCTTCATTCTGGTCATTGCGGTGGTGGTGCAATTTACGGAGATGGTCGTCCACAAGACTTCGCCGCTTCTCTATCAGGTGCTGGGCATCTTTCTGCCACTCATCACCACCAACTGCGCGGTCCTGGGCGTAGCTCTGCTAAACACCCAGGCGCAGCACGGTTTTCTGCAATCGGCCGTTTACGGCTTTGGGGCCGCTGCCGGTTTCTCCATGGTGCTGGTGCTGTTTGCCGCCATGCGCGAACGCATTGCCGTCGCCGACGTTCCGGTCGCCTTCCGTGGGCCGGCCATTGCCCTGGTCACCGCCGGCCTGATGTCGATGGCCTTCATGGGCTTCTCGGGTCTGGTCAAAGGCTAAAACAAAATTGAACCACAGAGCACACAGAGTTTACCGAGTGATTCCCTTTTGGAAACAGTCACACGCCTCTGTGTACTCTGTGGTTAACTGATTGTGGACATGCTGACTGCTATCGCCGCCATTGCCGGTCTGGCCATCGTCTTCGGGCTTCTGCTCGGCTTTGCGGCCGTGCGTTTCAAGGTCGAGGAAGACCCGGTGGTGGATCAGATCGATTCCATCCTGCCGCAAACCCAGTGCGGGCAGTGCGGCTACGCCGGCTGTCGTCCCTACGCCGAGGCCATCGCGGCGGGCGAGGCGGAGATCAACCTGTGTCCGCCGGGCGGCGAGAACACCATGTTGGCGCTGGCGGATCTGCTCGGGCGTGACCCGGTGAGCCTGGACGACGAGGGCAAACCGCAGCCCAAGATGGTTGCGGTCATCGACGAAGATACCTGCATCGGTTGCACCCTGTGCGTGCAGGCGTGTCCGGTGGACGCCATTCTGGGTGGTGCCAAGCAGATGCACACCGTCATCGAGAGCGAATGTACCGGGTGTGAACTCTGTGTGGACCCCTGTCCGGTCGACTGTATCGAAATGAAGCCGTTGGAGGAGACCATCCAGACCTGGAAGTGGCCCTATCCGGTGGTTGTGGAGCAGCGCAAGCGATGAGCCGTAAGCTATCGAATTTCCCCGGAGGTCTTCACCTGCCGGGGCATAAAGAGCTTTCGGCCGGCGAAGCCGTTACTGCGGCAGAAATTCCCGATGTGCTGGTTATACCCCTGCACCAGCACATCGGGGCCGCCGCCGAACCTCTGGTCGAAGCGGGCCAGACGGTCCGCAAGGGCGAGGTGCTGGCCAAGGCCAAGGGGTTTGTCAGTGCTGCGGTCCACGCCTCCAGCTCCGGGACCGTTATCGCCATCGAAGATCGTCCGGTGGCTCATCCCTCCGGACTGCCTGCCCCGTGTATCGTCCTCGAAACCGATGGCGAGGATACCTGGTGCGAACGTCGCCCTGTCGAGGACTACCGCTCTCTGGATCCCAGCGAGCTGCGGAACATCATTCGTGATTCCGGCATCGTCGGCCTTGGTGGAGCGGGATTTCCCGCCTATATCAAGCTCAATCCAGGCGCACGTACCGCTGTTGATACGCTGATCCTCAACGGCGCCGAATGCGAACCCTACATTACCTGCGACGACATGTTGATGCGTGAGCGTGCCGACGAGATCATCGCCGGAGCGCGCATCATGCGACATGCACTTAACGCCGGTGAATGCCTGGTCGCCATCGAGGATAACAAACCCGAGGCAATCGCCTCCCTGCGTGAGACCCTCGAACGGTTGGGTGCCGATGACATCGAGGTCGTTGAAGTCCCCACCCGCTACCCGATGGGCGGGGAGAAACAGCTCATCAAGGTTATCACCGGCAAGGAGGTCCCATCCCAGGGCCTGCCTCTGGATATCGGCATCGTCTGTCACAACGTAGCCACCGCTTCCGCCATACACCGGGCGGTGGAGCGTGGCGAGCCGCTCATCTCGCGAATTGTGACCATGAGCGGCGGCGTGGGACATCCACGCAACCTCGAAGTGCGCATTGGCACGCCTGTAGAAGAACTCCTGCCGCAAGCGGGCGGCCTTTCAGGCGATGTCGAGCGACTCATTGTCGGCGGCCCGATGATGGGCTTTACCCTCCAGCATCGCGATGCACCGGTCGTCAAGACGGTCAACTGTATTCTCGCCGCCACGCGGGAGATGGACGCCTCCCACGGACCGGTCCGCCCCTGCATCCGCTGCGGTGCCTGCTCTCAGGCCTGCCCGGTGAGCCTGATGCCGCAGCAGCTCTACTGGTACGCCCGCGCCAAGGATTTCGACAAAGTCCAGGATTACAACCTGTTCGACTGTATCGAGTGCGGCTGCTGCGCCTATGTCTGTCCATCCAATCTGCCGCTGGTGCAGTTCTATCGCTTCGCAAAGACCGAAATATGGTCCCAGGAGCGGGAGAAAAAGGCGGCGGACCTGGCACGCGATCGTTATGAATTCCGCACCGCCCGCATCGAGCGCGAGAAGGCCGAAAAAGCCGCGCGCATGGCAAAGAAAAAGGCGGCCGTGAAAGGGGAGAAGGGAAAGGGCGACGATGCGAAAAAAGACGCCATCAAGGCCGCCATGGAGCGTGCCAAGGCCAAAAAAGAGGGTGCCGGAACCCAACCCAAAAACACCGAGGACCTGACGGAAGAGCAAAAACGCAAACTGGCCGAAGCCAAGGCCCGTCGTGAAAAAATGCTCAAGGAACAGGAACAGGAACAGAACGGCGCATCCGGCGATAAAGAGGAAAAATAACCCCAATGGCCGAGATCAATTCCAGTTCACCCTACGCCCACAACCCTCACAATGTCACGGGCGTGATGTTGGCGGTGGTGTATGCGCTGATTCCGGCGACCCTTGTCTACGTCTGGCTGTTCGGGCCGGGCGTACTGCTCAATATCGGTATCGCCGCGGTGTTTGCCCTGGCTGCCGAAGCGGCCGTACTCGCCTGGAGGGGTACACCGGTGCGGCCGGCACTCAGTGACGGCAGCGCCCTGGTGACCGCCCTGCTGTTGGGACTCGCCCTGCCACCCCTCTCCCCCTGGTGGCTGACGACAGTCGGCATTCTGTTCGCCATCGTCATCGCCAAGCAGCTCTACGGGGGGCTCGGCTTCAATCCCTTCAACCCTGCCATGGTCGGTTACGTGGCGCTGCTCATCTCCTTTCCGGTCGAGATGACCACCTGGCTTGCCCCGGAGTCGCTGCGTAGCGGCGAGTTAGGTTTCGGCGCCATGCTCAGCTACGTGTTCACCGGCAACCTCCCCGCCGGTCTCACGCTCGACAGCATCACCGCAGCCACGCCGCTGGACGAGATGAAAACGCAGTTGAGCCTGGGGCAGACGGTGGATGAAATCCGCACCGCCAGCCCCCTCTTCGCCCAGTTCGGCGGCACCGGCTGGCAGCTCATCAACGGGGCTTTCCTGCTCGGCGGGCTGTGGCTATTGGCACGGCGAGTCATCACCTGGCATGCGCCGGTCGGCCTGCTGGGCACCCTGTTTCTACTGGCGGGTTTTTTCCATTTCTTCGATGCCAGCCAGTACCCGGGTCCGCTGTTCCACATTGCCAGCGGCGGTGTTCTGCTGGGTGCCTTCTTTGTCGTCACCGATCCCATTTCCGGGGCCACCAGCAACAAAGGCCGGCTTCTGTTCGGGGCCGGGGCCGGAGCCCTGATCTATGTCATCCGGACTTTCGGTGGTTACCCCGATGCAGTCGCATTTTCAGTACTGTTGATGAATATGGCTGCACCGATGATCGACTACTACACCCAGCCTCGCGTTTACGGCCATGTGCGGAAGGACTGAGCGATGCCGTTAAAGAACATGCTGCTCGGTGCCTTTCTGCTGGGGCTCTTCGCCATTGCGGGGACCAGCCTGGTGGCGTTCACCTATGACGCTACCGCGGAGCGTATTGCCGAAAACGAGCGACAAGCGCTGCTGAGTTCACTCCACCAACTGGTCCCCCCCGACCGGCACGATAATGACTTGTTTGCAGACTTCACCTATGTCAGCGACCCCCTTTTGGGCACTTCACGGCCCGTGCCGGTCTATCGGGCACGCCGCAATGACGAGCCGGTGGCCGCAGTACTGACACCGTTTGCCGATGGTTACGGAGGCAGCATCCGACTGCTGGTGGCCATCAATGTGGACGGCACACTGGCGGGCGTGCGGGTTCTGCGTCACCAGGAAACACCGGGGCTGGGCGACAAGATCGAAGCCGAACGCTCCGATTGGATCCTGCAGTTCCAGGGGCTTTCTTTAGAGCATCCACAACCCTCCGGTTGGGCGGTAAAGAAAAACGGTGGGGTGTTCGATCAGTTCACAGGGGCCACGATTACACCCAGGGCCATCGTGAATGCCGTTCGCAATTCCCTGGTCTTTTTCCGGGATAACCGCGAGAGGCTGTTCGAGCAGGACCGCGTAGCGCCAACCGACGAGCAGAAGGAGGATCAGGAGCATGGCTGATAGCGCTTATGGACAGATCGCCGCCGACGGTTTCTGGAAGAACAACGTCGCGTTCGTCCAGATTCTCGGACTCTGCCCGTTGCTGGCAGTTACCTCCACCTTCATCAACGGTCTGGGACTGGGCCTGGCGACAACCCTGGTGCTGGTCTCTTCCAACGTCACAGTTTCGCTGATCCGACATCTGGTTCGGCCCGAAGTGCGGATTCCGGTATTTGTTCTGGTCATCGCCTCCTTCGTTACCGCGGTGGAATTGACCATGAATGCCTGGTTCCACGATCTCTACAAGATTCTCGGCATCTTCATCCCGCTCATCGTTACCAATTGTGCGATCCTTGGCCGCGCCGAGGCCTTCGCCTCCAAAAACGCAGTCGGCCCCGCTCTCGTCGACGGGCTCACCATGGGATTCGGCTTTACCATGGCGCTGATTCTGCTCGGGAGCATGCGGGAAATCGTCGGCTCGGGCACCCTTTTTGCCCAGGCCCACCTCATGTTCGGTGAAGGCGCCCGCGACCTGGCCATCACGCTTATTTCGGACTACCGGGGCTTTCTGCTGGCCATCCTGCCGCCAGGCGCCTTTATCGGCCTGGGCCTGCTGATCGCCCTGAAAAACGTGATCGATAACAAGATAACGGAGCGCAGCAAAACGGCTGCCGCGGCGGCAGAACCCGCCGTCGAGCCAAGCGCCTGACGGCAACAATCATCGACAGGACTCAACAAGAAGGGGGAGCACGATGTGGAAAAAGGTCCAGGATTATAATTTTACTTGGCACCACCAGGAGCGCCGGGGCGCCATCCATCTCAGTCTGGAAGACGGGAGGGAAGGTATTTTGAATCACCTCTCCAGCCAGGATCTGGGCTCATTCACCGCCCTGCTCCGCGACGAACCGCTAATCTGGTATCACACCACTCGCGGCGACATAACCACCCACTCCGCACCCCAGGATGAAGAGGAACGAGACTAAGCCGGGAATCAGTAAAGCATCCGAAAAGATCTCAAAGCCCCATGACCACCCGGGCGATGAGGAAATAGAGCAGCAGGCCGCCGGCATCGACGACCGTGGTGACGACCGGAGCACTCACCACAGCCGGGTCGATGCCGAGCCGGTTGGCCAGCAGGGGCATGCCGGCGCCGACAAAGGTGGCCCCGGTACAGATAACGACAAGGGCCAGGGCAACAGTGATTGCCAGCGGAGAGCTGAAGACCAGGGTCACGGGGAGGTAGGCCAGCAGGGCGACGGCGGTGCCGAGCAACAGGCCTACGCGGGTTTCCCGGAACATCACCTGTGATTTATGCCCCCCGTTCATCTCGCCAGTGGCCATGGCGCGAATCACGGTAGTCGCCGACTGGGCGCCGCTGTTGCCGCCCACGCCAATCAGCAACGGAATGAACAGGGAGAGCGTGACCGCCTGCTCCAGCAGTGGTTCGAACACGTTCAGCACCTGGACCGTGACGGCACCGGCCAGTGCCAGCAGCACCAGCCACAGGAGCCGGGCTCGGGTAAGGCCCATGAGCGTCGTGGCAAAATAGGGTCGGTCGAGCGGCTCCTGGGCGCCGGTGCGGGCGATATCCTCCTCCTGCTCCCACTGCAACACATCCATTGCATCATCGACGGTAATCAGCCCGAGCAGGCGCCCGCTGGCGCTGACCACCGGCAACGCCAGCAGGTCCGCAACCTGGATCAGCCGCGCCACCTGTTCCTGGTCGGTCTCCGGCCTCACCGTAGGAACCGAGACATCCACCAGATCACTGATCACCTGGTCTCCTTCCGCCATCACCAGATCACTGAGCATCACCAGGCCGGCAAATTGCTCGCCCGGCCCCAGTACCGGCAGTGCGTTGATAGTTTCCACTTCGGTCCCTTCCCTTCGGACCCTCTCCAGAGCCGCCGCCGCCGTCAGCGTCGGCTCCAGCGACAGGTATTCGGGGGTCATGATGCGGCCAGCGGTCTCTTGCGGGTAGGCAAGGAGTTTATGGGTGAAGCGGCGCTCACGGGGGCTCAGCCGGGCGATAAACGCCCTGCTCACCGGCTCTGGCAACCGCCCCAGCAACCGAACCCGATCGTCAGGGTCAAGGTCCTCCATCAACCGGTAGACCTGTGCATCCCGCAGGTGCGCAAGGAGCTCCTCCTGCAAGGGCGCTTCAAGCTGCTCGAAAGCGGCTCGTGCCTGCTCCGGCGGCATGCGGGAGAGTCGGTCCGCCCGCTCCGGCGGCTCCATGCGCCGTAACGCCTCGGCTTGATCCAATCGATCCATGGGTTCCGTTGTGCTGACCATGCCTTGAACGATATCCACTTTGATGCCTATAGCCTATCAGCTTGCAGACCCTGTCGATCGGGGATCGCGGAAACGGCTACTCTCTGAAGTGAATCGCCTGTCCGTCCCTCACCATCGCGAGGATTTGCCGGGTGCCACACGAAGCGAAAGGCTCAACACAGGTGCACGCCTTTGCAATCCGCGTCCTGATCGGCGCGAGCGTTGTCATCGGGCTTTTGCTGCTCTTGCTGCTGCTGTGGTGGGCAATGGAAGCGCTACTGTTGACCTTCGCCGCCATACTGGCGGCCATCGTCCTGCGCACCTTATCGGATTGGGTGGCCATTCACACCGGTATGGGCGACAAATGGGCCCTCATGCTGGTGCTGGGCGGGGGCCTGTTCATGCTCGCCGGTTTGATGGTTCTGGTGGCGCCTCAAGTTACAGAACAGGCTGCGCAACTACAGCAGCGCCTGCCAGAGGCGATTGGGGTCATCCATGAAACGCTGCGTGAACGCGCCTGGGGAGAGTGGCTGCTGGACCTGCTTCCGACGCAGGAGGAGCTGGAAGAGCAGGACGGAATGGGCGGGGTGGTGTGGCAAGCCACCGGGTTTGCCTATACAGCCGTTCAGATCTTCGCCGGCATCGTTATTCTGATCTTCGTCACCATCTACCTCTCCTTCGACCCACGGCTGTACATCAACGGGATACTGCACCTGGTTCCACTATCCCACCGACCCCGCGCCGCCGAGGTGCTGGGGGCCGCCGGGGCGACCCTGCGCTGGTGGCTGTTCGGGACCCTGCTCAAGATGATCGCAGTCGGCTTGCTGACTTTCGTGGGCCTGTGGGCACTGGACGTGCCGTTGGCGATGCTGCTCGCCATTATTGCCGGCCTGCTCGACTTTGTGCCCTACGTCGGTCCGATTATCGCTGCGTTACCGGCGATCCTGATCGGGTTTACCGGGGGCCTTGAGCTGGCATTTTGGGTCGCTGTGGTCTACCTGGTCGTGCAGCAGCTGGAGAGCCTCGTGATCTCGCCGGTGATCTACCAACGCACTGTCTATATGCCTCCGGCACTGACCATCCTTGCAGAGATCATTCTCCTGGCGATGGCAGGAGCGATCGGGCTGATCCTGGCCACGCCACTGATGGCACTGACGATCGTGCTGGTAAAGATGCTTTATGTTGAACAGGTCCTCGGAGATCGAGACATCCCCCACCCCCAGGTACAACTCATCGACAGCGAAGCACTGCATCCCGATCGCGAAGAAACCGGAGGGGATTCGACGCAGCACGGCAAGGAGTGAACAGGGGGTGTTGAATACGTCCTGCATGAAACCGGGGGCAGTTGCACGATTTTACATTTATGATAATCACCCGACTTCTGATTCGACCCGATGCCCGATGAACCGCGAAAAACGTACTGAGATATTCCGCCGCCTGCGGGACAACGATCCCAGCCCCACGACCGAGCTGAACTACTCCACTCCCTTCGAGCTGCTGATTGCCGTCATTCTGTCGGCCCAGGCCACCGACCGCGGCGTCAACAAGGCCACGGCCAAACTGTTTGCCGTGGCCAACACACCCGGCGCCATCCTCGAGCTGGGGGAAGAGGGGCTGAAGGATTACATCAAGACCATCGGCCTGTTCAATTCCAAGGCTGCCCATATCATCAGGACCTGCCGGGCCCTGGTCGAAAAACATGATGGAACGGTTCCGGCTGAACGCGATGCGCTCGAAGCACTACCCGGGGTTGGCCGCAAGACCGCCAATGTCGTGCTCAATACCGCCTTCGGTGAGCCCACCATCGCCGTCGATACACACATCTTTCGCGTATCCAACCGCACCGATATCGCCACCGGAAAAAACGTCCTGGAAGTGGAAAAGCGACTGCTGCGGCTGGTCCCGAAAGAATTCCTCCACGACGCCCACCACTGGCTGATCCTCCATGGACGCTACGTCTGCATCGCCCGCAAACCCCGCTGCGGCGCCTGCCTCATCGAAGACCTCTGCGAGTACACGCACAAGACCGAGGACTGAAAGTTCGAACCGCAAAGACCACTAAATTTGCACTGCAGAGGCGCAGAGTACGCGGAGATTCGCAGGGAAAATCGACAGGCTGCTTCGGTAGGAGCGGCGCTCGCCACGATTACATATCGCCGACGGTGAAAGCAGCTGAATGACCTTTAGTTCAAGGATCTCTGCGCCCCTCTGCGCCCTCCGCGCCTCTGCGGTGCATATTCTTCCTTTGCGCTCTTTGCGCCTTTGCGGTTAACTTCCACACCATGATTTTCGGAAACGACAGAAACTCGATGCGGGCTGCCTACCGGGAGGCGTGGCGAAAACGGAGCGAAGGGGCACCCCTGGAGCCGCTGGAGGCGCAGATCGCTGCGGTGGTGGAGATGCACCCCGAGTATCAGAAAGCGCTGGAGAGTGCCGGTGTGCTGGAGCGCGATTACACGCCCGAAGGCGGCGAGTCCAACCCCTTCCTGCACATGGGCATGCACCTTGCCATCCATGAGCAGATCAGTACCGACCGGCCCGAGGGTATCGCCCGGCTGTACAAAAAGGCGCTAAAGAAAGTGGGGGACATCCATGAGGCGGAACATCGCCTGATGGAGTGCCTGGGGCAGATGCTCTGGTCCGCCCACCGCCACGGCAGCGAACCCGACGAACGTGCCTACCTCGACTGCATCCGGCGGGTGGCGAAAGGAAAGTAAAGCGTCAACAGCTGTTGCACCGCAGAGGCACAGAGTTCGCGGAGAGAAAACGTGCGTTCCTCTGCGCTCTCCGCGTCTCTGCGGTGAGACAATTCAGTTATTTCTTGCCGATCAACTCGATGGCGTAGCCGTCGGGGTCCTCTACGAAGGCGATAATGGTGGTTCCGGCATGCATGGGGCCGGGCTCGCGCAGGATCTTGCCGCCACGCTCCCGGATCGCCTCGGCCGCCTGATAGACATCATCCACCTCCAGGGCGATGTGGCCGTAGCCGTCGCCGAGGTCGTAGCGGTCGACGCCCCAGTTGTAGGTGAATTCGATAACCGCCTGCTCCGACTCCTCCCCGTAGCCAACGAATGCAAGGGTGAACTCCCCCTCCGGGTACTCCTTTTGCCGGAGCAGCTTCATCCCGAGCACGTTGGTGTAGAAATTGATGGAGCGAGTAAGATCGCCTACCCGCAGCATGGTGTGCAAAATCCGCATCAGAACCTCCAAAAGCGATTTACCGCAAAGGACGCCAAGAGCGCAAAGAAAAGCAACTGCAATTGCACCGCAGAGACGCAGAGGGACGCAGAGAACATCAATTTCGAAAAAACCCGCTGACAGTTTAAGGTCGAATCGATCATTCTCTGCGGCTCTCAGTGCCCTCCGCGTCTCTGCGGTGCAAATCATTTCTTTGTGTTCTTTGCGCTCTTTGCGGTTAGAAATGCAGTTTAGCCGCGTTTGCGGGCGGCGATGCGCAGGCGCAGGGCGTTCAGCTTGATGAAGCCTTCGGCGTCTTTCTGATCATAGGCGCCGGCATCATCCTCGAACGTGGCGATGCTCTCGTCGAACAGTGAGTCGCTGTCGGACTGGCGGCCGGCAATGATGACGTTGCCCTTGTAGAGCTTGACGCGGACCTTGCCGTTGACGTTTTCCTGCGAGGCATCGATCATCTTCTGCATCATCTGCCGCTCCGGGCTCCACCAGTAGCCGTTATAGATAATCTCGGCGTACTTGGGCATGAGTTCATCTTTCAGGTGCGCCACTTCACGGTCGAGGGTCAGGGACTCCATGGCCCGATGGGCACGCAACATGATCGCTCCGGCGGGGGTTTCGTAGCAGCCGCGGGACTTCATGCCGACGTAGCGGTTCTCGACCAGATCATCCCGCCCGATGCCGTTCTCGCCGCCCACCTTGTTGAGGAGCTCCATTACCTGGGCGGGTGTCATCGGGTTGCCATCGATGGCGACGATATCACCCTTCTCGTAGGTCAACTCCAGCAAGGTCGGCTGGTCCGGTGCTGCCTCCGGTGCGACGGTCCAGCGCCACATTTCCTCTTCCGGTTCGGCCCACGGGTCCTCCAGAATGCCGCCCTCGTAGGAGATGTGCATCAGGTTGGCGTCCATGGAATACGGGGACTTCTTGCCCTTTTTGAAATCCACCGGAATGCCGTGCTCCTCGGCATAGGCCATCAGCTTTTCACGCGAGAGCAGGTCCCATTCCCTCCAGGGTGCAATCACCTTCACATCCGGCTTTAGCGCATAGGCGCCGAGTTCGAAACGAACCTGATCGTTACCCTTGCCCGTCGCGCCGTGAGAGATCGCGTCGGCCCCGGTCTCGTTGGCAATCTCCACCAGGCGTTTGGCGATCAACGGCCGTGCGATAGAGGTGCCAAGCCGATACTCACCCTCGTAGATGGCATTGGCCCGGAACATCGGGAAAACGTAGTCGCGCGCAAACTCCTCACGCAGGTCCTCGATGTAGATCTCCTTGACGCCCATGGCCTGGGCCTTGGCGCGTGCCGGTTCGACCTCCTCGCCCTGACCGATATCGGCGGTAAAAGTCACCACTTCGCAATGGTAGGTATCCTCGAGCCATTTGAGGATAATGGAGGTATCGAGGCCGCCGGAATAGGCAAGCACGACTTTTCTGATCTCGGACATGGGGACTCCCGATGGCTAAAGATGCAAAAAGCCCGCAACGCGGGCGTTTTCATTGGCTACAAGTATACCGCAGGGGGTGAGAGACGGCGAAACGGCGGCACTAATGGATCCTGTCGCGGTCAAAAGACTGTTGTTCTTTGTTGAGATTACTGCATCATAAAGCCACACTATAACCGCCTTACAAGGGCTCATGGTATGCAAAACCCGAGTGATATCGAACTGGCGCTACGTCGCGTACCGCTTTTCTGCGACCTCTCCGCCGGGGTGCTAAACGCACTTAGCCAGCAGGCGGTTCCGGCCTCCTACGGTCCCAAGGACTTTCTGTTCAAGGCCAGCGACAAGCCCGATCACCTGCATGTGCTGTTCGACGGAACCGTTAAAATGACGACCAGCTCGCTCGATGGCCGGGAGACGATCATCGAGCTGCTGCAGCCTGTCGACTGCTTCCTGATGGCGGCCGTGCTGACCTCCAAGCCATATCTCATGTCGGCCCAGGCCATCACCGATGTCGAAGTCCTGCTGGTCCCGAGTGCACTGTTGCGCCAGCTGGTATCGGACGAATCGCAACTGGCACTGACCATGGTCGCCTCGCTGGCAAACCAGTATCGGCAAATGGTCCGGCACGTAAAGGACCTGCGCCTGAGGACGGCGGCACAGCGGCTGGGGATCTACCTGCTGGGACTGGTGGAAAAAGGCGACAGCGACACGCTGGCACTTCCCTTTGTCAAAAAGCTGATTGCCGCCCGCCTGCACATGACACCGGAGAGCATGTCCCGGGCCATTGTCACCCTGCGCAATGAAGGCGTCGATGTGACAGAAGATGAAGTTCACATCCACGATGTCGATGCGCTTCGCCGCTTCTGCAAGGTCGATAATATCCTCGATGAGCTGGAGGAGGAATTTTTCGTGCTTACCGATCGCTGAGGAATGCCGCCGGGAATCTGCGAAGGTACTTCCATTTACTAGCAACCAGGAGATAAACAATGAAAAAACTGGAAATGACCGAAGCCATTATGGCCGCCAAAGCCCGTTCCGGCCTGGGTTGGGAGGCCATTGCCGCAGAAGTCGGCCTGGCCCCGGTATTCCTCACCTCGGCCTGCCTGGGTATGAACAGCCTCAAGCCGGAATTTGCCGACAAGCTTTGTGAGGTACTCAATCTGCCTGCCGAGGTATCCACTGCGCTGCAGGCGTTCCCGCACAAGCGCTGGGACCAGGCTATCCCCACCGATCCGGTGATTTATCGCTGGTACGAGATCGTCGGCGTCTATGGAGAGACCATCAAGGAACTGATCCACGAGAAGTTCGGTGACGGGATTATGAGCGCCATCGACTTTTCAATGGATATCGACAAGGAGGAGAACCCGGCCGGTGACCGCGTGGTGGTCACCATGAACGGCAAATTCCTGCCTTACAAAAGCTGGTAAGAGCCCACTGTGGACATCCATCCCCAAATGCGCCACTCAACCGGAACTGCCGGTCCGCAAGGATCGAGCAGCCTCTGCTGTACCGACCGGACTTCCCCGTGACCCCCTGGGAGCTGCTGGATACCGCGCCCGTTACCGGCGATCGGGGTGAACTTCGGCTTTACCGGCGTGGCGAGGAGTACTCGATCCTGGTATCCAACGGCGGTGGTGAGTTGATGAACAGTCGGCTCCATGGTTCCGAGGACGCCTTGGCCGAGCGGGCCTGTTCGCAGGTGGCCGATCGGGCCAGACCGCGGGTGCTGGTCGGTGGATTGGGCATGGGCTTCACCCTCGCGGCGGCACTGAAGCAGCTCCCGCCCGGCGCCGAAGTAACGGTGGCCGAACTGGTGCCGGCGGTGGTGCAATGGAACCGCGAACTGCTGGGCGGCCTGGCCGGACACCCGCTCGAGGATCCGCGCACCATCGTGCATGGCGGCGATGTCGGGGTGGTTCTGAAACGCGAGAAGAGTGCATTCGATGCCATCCTGCTCGACGTGGACAACGGCCCGGAGGGTCTGACCCGTCGCCAAAACGACTGGCTCTACTCCTTCAAGGGACTGGAAGCCGCCTTCGATGCGCTGCGGTCTGCAGGAGTACTGGCTATCTGGTCGGCAGGTCCCGACGGGGCTTTCGCCGATCGCCTGCGACAGGTCGGGTTCGATGTCGAGGAGACGATAGCGCGGGCTCATGGCCCGAAAAAGGGCGCCCGGCACACCATCTGGTTGGCCACTCGGCCGTCGTAAAACGACCAGCCGCTGCGGAGGACTATTCTCCTGCGGATAAGCGAACGGGTTGAGTCGGACTGGGCCGTGTCACCACGTACACTGCCACCGTCATAAACAGAACCGCCATGGCGACCGGCACGGCCGTTCCGCTACTGACCCAGGCGATCCAGAACCAGCTCGGGAAAAGTAGCAGTACCGTCATCTGTTTGGCACGCCGCGGTATCGCGCGCTCCTGTTCCCAGCAGTACAACAGAGGCCCCAGATGGCGGTGCGCTTCCAGCCAACACCGCAGTCGTTTGGAACCACGGCTGGCGGCCCATGCAGCCACCAGCAGAAACGGCACGGTCGGCAGTCCGGGCAAGGCGATACCGGCCAGGGCCAGTCCCGTGAAGAGATAGGCCAGGAGAGCAAAGGGCCAGCGTACGTTTCGCGTAGGCTTCATGCAGGCAAATCAGCCGAATTCCCAGTTGGTAAGTAAAGTATACGACGGGTCGGTAGGTGTCGCAATCGACCTGTCGGAACGCCAGGGAGGGTTCCACCCTCCCTGGCGCCCCCGTTCAGTCTCAAATGAACTCGATACGTGTCGGCAACCCTTGCCTGGCGACGTTGCCCACCACCCAGTCGGTCAGGAAGGTGATGCCGGGGCGGTGCGGTTCCGGACAGCCGAGTTCATTGTGGTTGACGCCGGCTCCGGCGGCGACCGCCTTCGGCAACGGGTTTTCACCCAGCCGGTGCATCCGTGCTCCAAGCTCCCGGTGACCGAAACCGTGCTCGATTCCAATCACGCCGCGCTGTATCCCGCCACGGACCAGGACAATCCCCTCCACACTGCCTTCGGGGCTGACCACCCGGATGCGGTCGCCGGTTTTTACGCCGAGCTTAGCGGCATCATCATAGTGCAACCCGATAGGATTGGTCGGCTGGATTTGCTGTAGCCGGGCGACCCCGATGGTGTGCGATGACTGCAACTGCGATTTGGTACTGACAACCCGCAATGGCCATACCTCAGCCGGGTAGACATCTTCCAGTGGCGTTCCATCGGCAAGCACGGGTGGCTGCCAATACGGGGTTCCCCGATAGCGCTTGCCGGTAAGACTATTGCGCGCCAGAGCCAGTTGCTCGTTATAGAGCTGCATCGCCCGCGGGTAGCGCTTGCGGAGAAATTTATCATCATAGGCCGCTTCCGGGTCCTCGAAGCGCCCGCCGCGCGCATAGAGGTAGGCCACCTTGCGCCACTCCTCGCGCTTGAGCACCCGTTTCAGTTCCGGCAACAGGCGGGTAACACCGGTGGCTGCGATCTCGTCATCGCTGGCATCGGGCACCGGCGTGCCGTCGAACGCAATGTTGGCCGCTGCCCGCAGATACCAGTCCTCAGCCCGCTCGATCGGATACTCGTTACCGTCACTATCGGTAATCGCACCGGCGCTATAGCCCGGCAGCCCCATACGCTTGCCGACCGCAATAAGGAAGCTCTCCATCTCCATCACCTGCCCGTCAGCCGCGCGCGCCTGACGCGGTTCGACCACGGGCCAGCGGGCAGAGTTGACCTTGGCCAGATGGCCACCCCAGGCGCTCGCCCAGCCCCAGCTCTCGTAGAGTACCGAATCGGGAACAATATAGTCGGCGTACTGGTTGGACTCGTTGATAAACGGGTCGATGGAAACGATGAGCGGCACCACCTTCGGATCGGCCAGCCGCTCCTTTACCTGTTCTGTCATGCCGGACACCCCGTAGACCGGGTTGGTACTCCAGAGAATCAGCGCCTTGGCGCTGTAGGGATAACCGTTGAGCATTGCCGGCAGGAACTCCGAACTCATGTTCGGGCTGAGGGGAAGCCAGGGCGCCTCCGACGGGTAGGGCTTGCCAACCGCCTCCTTGCGCCTGAACTCGGTGGTTTTCTCATACGGAAAACCATTGCGGCCGAGACCTACACCCTTGGGCTTCTGCATGCCCTTGAAAGTGGCCAGGTTGTAGCGTGGCCCCGGCGCCACATCCTTGAAGCGACCACCACCGGCACTGGTACCACCCTGATGATTGAGGTTGCCGATCAGGGCATTGAGCATGACGATGGCATAGGCGGCATAGAAGCCGTTGCTGCCCATTGTACCGCCATGGGTATCCACCGCGGCGCGCTTTCCGTGACTGGTGAACTCACGGGCGAGTCCGGCAATCTCGGCCTCGGCAATGCCACAGGCATCGGCGTATTCCGCCAGTGTGTGCTCGAAGGCGGCCTCACGCAGCAGCGCCAGACTGGTGGCAACCGCCACCTCACCGCCTTCGGCCAACCGGGCTTGTCCCTGGTAGAACAGCTCGCCGCGATCACTTGCCGTGTGGGAGTGCAGTTTCCCCGTCTCGTCCGCCACCACAAACGGATCGTCATCACCTTTCGGATCGAGGCCGAGATCGGAGCCGCGCAGCATGCGCCCGAAATCAGCGCCCGGCTCGACGATCACCAGGTGTGTGGCGTTGGACCAACTCGCTTCGCCCACCTTGGTCGCCGCCGCGGGATTGGGGCTGGCCAGGAATCTGGCATCGTAGGCGTCCTGCTCGATGATCCAGCGAATCATTCCCATGCTCAGGGCGCCGTCGGTGTTGGGCCGGATCGGCAACCAGCGGCCGTTGTCCTCGGCTGCAATGTTGTCGGCATTGGTCAGCACCGGGTCGACCACCACATACTTGAGGCCACGGCTGCGTCCTTTCGCGATCAGGTGACCCTGGCGTTTGAACGGGTTACCGGCATTGCCCGGTGAGGTGCCGATGAACAGCAAAAATTCGGCGTTGGCGAAATCCGGCTTCAGGTGCGGCTGCGCCTTCCAATTGTCGAGCAGCGCGGCATAGCCCGAGCGCATCGACAGCCCGCAGTAGGAGCGGTGGCCGGCGAAATTACGGCTTCCGAAGCTGTTGATGGCAAAGCGCTTGGCGAAGGCCAGACGACCATCATTGAAGGCCGACATGAACACCATCTGGTTCGACTTCGGCCCCAATTCGGGCTGCTCCGGGTCGAGCGGGGTCTCCACATCACGAATCGCCCGCAGCCCCTCGACGTCGCCTTCCCGGAACAGGTCACCGCCCTCGACTACCTCTTCGACCAGCTGTTCGAAGGAGATCGGTGCCCATAGACCGGCGCCACGTTTGCCAATCCGCTTCAGCGGTACGCGAACCCGCTGTGGACTGTCGAGCTTGGCCAATACGGCATTGCCGCGGGCACAGGCGGTGGCGCGGCCTTCCAGCCCCCGTTCCTTGTGCCTGCTCACCCCGGCGAAACTCTCCAGCACCGACGTCTCGTACGGCAGGTGCGGATCGGCGGACAGGGTGTGGTAGGGGTTGCCGCTAACCCGCAAAACCTGGTCGTTGGCCTTGTCGATGCGAACCCGAACACCGCACAGGGTGGTGCACCCCATGCACACCGTGTACGACACCTGCTGCGCCGGATTGAGCCGGACCTGACCGGTCACCGCGTCAACCCGGTATTCGGGTTGGGGGGCATTGCCCGCGAAGGGATCATTGGCACGGGTGCGATCCAGGAAGCCCTTCAGGAATTGATCGGCGGTGTGGCTGTAACCGAGACCGAAAGCAGCCAAGGCACCCACTGCACCCAGGCCCTTGATGAACTGACGACGATTCTTGCTCATGGGAGACTCCTCAACCTTGTACATTAGCGGTGGGACGCAGCAGCGCGGTCAACGCCAGCGCGATCAGCACCCATAATCCAAGCGTACCGACGATACCCAGCAGCCCTTCGGGCCCGAGCGGCAGATGAACGCCATAAAATCCGGCGTCGTTCTTCGGAATACCTTGTCCGGCCATGAAGATCTCCCAGCGCCACATCCAGGCGCCGGCAATCGCCAGCAGGCCCGCCGCTATCGGCGCACGATGGAACCAGGCCAGCACCAGCGGCAGCAGTAGACCGACCAGCAGCCAGAGTCCGAAGGGCATCGGGCGGTATTCGGTAGCGAGTCGCAACAGCGCGTGAGCCGTACCGCTACCGCTGAGCCCCAACATCCAGGCGAATACCGCAAGACCGGTAAGCGCCAGAGCAGCCCATAGCCAGCGAAAAAGCGTCCGTCTCGGTGTCTCGAAGCGGCCGGCAAACAGCAGTGCCAGCCCGGCACCGCCGGCGATCCCGGTGGTGAGATAGACCACCGGCAGCAGCGCCGAATGCCAAAGGGGTCGGGCTGCAACCACCGCCACTTCCGCCCCGGTATAGAGAGCTACCAGGGCTGCAGCGATTGCAGTCACCCAGCCCACACTACGCCGTGCGCGTGGCAATGCGACCCCGGAGCCTGCCAGCAGTCCGGCAAGGCGACCAACCGGACCAGGATCCCGGGCCCGTTGAGCCAGCTCCGGCCGCAGGGCCAGCCAGCCGTAGAGAGTCAGCAGTCCGACATAAGCCGGCAGGAAAAACGATCCCCACGCCATCCAGGAACTGCCCTGCCCGAAGGCGTAGAAATGCCAGAACCGATCCGGCTGATGCAGGTCGGCGAGGAGCGCAACCGGCGCCGCCAGACCAGTGGTCAGGGCAACCAGCAGCGCGGCTCTGGCTGCCCGTTGATCAGACGACCATCGCAGCACGTAGGCCGGCAGTGTAATCAGAAAGGCACCGACACTGAGGCCGATGATGAAGAAGTACTGTACGGCCCAGGGCAACCAGGCGGGTTGCTGACTGAAACCGGTCAACTGGAGCACTTCGGGATTCATGACATCACCTCCTCAAGGGATGCGCGCAGCGGGGCCGGCACTCCCTCCACCTTGTTTTGCAGCCTCCCGTCCAGGCCGATATAACGAACCTGCGGTTCGGTGCCGGCCTGTTCGTTGAGACGGCTGACGCGATGTTCTGCGATCAACTGCGAGACCGCACTATCGGGGTCATTGAGGTCACCGAACACGCGGGCCCCGCCGACACAGGTCTCGACACAGGCCGGCAGCAGTCCCGCATCGACCCGGTGGGCGCAGAAGGTGCACTTGTCGGCCGTGCCGGTCTCTGCGTTGATAAAACGCGCATCGTAGGGACAGGCCTGAACGCAGTAGCCGCAACCGACGCAGCGGGTGTTGTCCACCAGCACGATGCCGTCGGCACGTTGAAAGGTGGCATCCACCGGGCAGACCGGGATGCAGGGCGGGTCCTCGCAATGATTGCAAAGACGCGGCAGTACCGCGCGGCGTGGCCGATCGCCCTCGCTGAGCTCATACTGGGAGACCACGGTGCGATAGCTACCGAGCGGAGTGCGATTTTCAGTGCCACAGGCAACGGTACAGGCCTGACAGCCGATGCAGCGACGCAGGTCAATGACCATACCCCAGCGCTGGCGGGAGTCACCTGTGGGACGTTCGGTGACGGCGTGGCTCGGAGCAACGGCGGTCGCCGCTGCTCCGACGGCGATACCTTTGAAGAAGTTACGGCGGGATGTATCCATGGGGCCAACCTCGTCTCGTATGCTTGATGCACATCAAGGCTAACCCCCGTTACAATCACGAGGGTATTGTGGTTAGCCGCAGGCGTATTGTGGTTTTTACTTAAGGGGTCCCATTCGTGGCGGAGAGGTAGAGTCGAATCACGTCCCCGACGCTATGGGCATCCAGTTTTTCCATCAGATTGTGACGGTGAACCTCTACAGTCCGGAGGCTGATACCGAGCTCCCGGGCAATACGCTTGTTTGGTTCGCCAGCCGCAACCAGCTCCAGCACCTCGCACTCCCGCGGTGTCAGCGACTCCAGCCGGGCAGCGGCCGAATCGCGTTCGTCCTGCCGCTGGTGCCGACGCCGGGCCTCTCCTGTCGCCGCCTGTACCCGCTCGAGAAGTGCCTGACCATTGTAGGGCTTCTGTACGAAATCGAAGGCCCCGACACGCATGGCCCGCACCGCCATCGGCACATCACCGTGGGCTGTTAGCAGGATTGCCGGCAGGGAGGGATGACTTTCGGCCAACCGCTCCAGCAATTCCAGCCCACTCATTCCCGGCATGCGCACATCCAGGATCAGAACTCCCGGTTCACCCCGGTAACCCTCCAGAAAAGCCTCGGCAGAGCCGAAAGTCTGCAGCGGGAGCCGTAGCGTCTCCAGCAACCATTTCAACGAACGGCGCATGGCCTCGTCATCATCCACTACGAATAGCGTCGGCTCAAAGTTCATGATCGTCTTTCGCCACGGGCAGCGTGAATTCCAGGGCAGCACCACCGTTCGGGGCATCGGCCACCGCCAGCCCACCACCGTGCGCCTCGATAATACTGCGGCTAATGGAAAGGCCCAGACCCATGCCTTGCGGCTTGGTGGTAAAGAACGGCTCGAACAGATGCTGCCGCGCTTCTTCACTCAGGCCGGGACCGGAGTCCATCACCGTAACGCGAACACCATCGGCTACGCGGGCGGAGATGACCTCGATCTCCCTCCGCTCGCACTCGGCCTCCTCCAGCACCTCCAGTGCATTGCGCATCAAATTCAAAACGACCTGCTCGAGCTGAATCGATTCACCGCATACCCGTGGCAGCGACGGCGCCAGAACGGTCCGCAAAGCCACGTGATGCCGATGCGCCTCCGGCGCAAACAGTGAAACCGCCTCGATTACCGCATCATTCAAATCGATCGGTACGGGTCTTGGCTCCTCCTTGCGAAGAAAACTACGCAGCCGGTGAACAATGGCCCCTGCGCGGGCCGCTTGAGTGTCGATCTCCCGCAGTGCATCGATCAACTCCGGTGCGGCTTCCTGTTGTCGCAATCGTACCAGACACCCTTCGGCGTAGTTGCCGATGGCCGCCAGCGGCTGGTTGACTTCATGGGCCATTCCGGCCGCGAGTTCACCCACGGTATTCACCCGCGCTGCGTGGGCCAATTCCGCCTCCCGCTGGCGGATAACCCTCTCCGCCGCTGCCTGTTCCTGCATCGCCTGTTTCAACCGTTCGTTGGCCGCAGAAAGCTGGGCAGTGCGAACCCGCACCTGCTGCTCCACCCGAGCGGTATGCCACACCATCCATACCGCCGACAGAAGCAGGCCCAGCAGCCACGGCCAATAGCGTCGAACCATTTCCACGGGTGTCATCTGTGAATCACGGCTGTAGGGCGGCAGCTCAAGACGGCGAAACAGGTCGTGGACCGGCTGATAATCCACGGGGATGGTCCAACCCGTGAAGGCGGCCGGAGCTTCATCTGATTCGAGGGCAAACAGTGCCTGTGTCACCCGTTTCGCCAACTCGCGTGACGTGTCCCGGGCCTTCGCGAACGGCCAGTCCGGATAGAGGGGAGTCGAAGCGGTGCAACGGAAGCCGTAGTGGTTTTGCGGCGCCAGCACCCGCAATTCTCCCGGCGGCAGCTGTCCCTCGACCACCATCCTTTCCAGCAGACAGGCCCGCAGGATACCGGCGTCTGCTTCCCCGGCAGCGACCGCATGGGCCACACGGTCCATGGGGAAACCGATGAAACGAAGCCGAAGGTCCCCGGGTTCAACTCCGGCTGCCCGCAGCGATGCCTCCGCCACCTGATAGCCGCCGAACGCGCCGCGGTCCACGGCCAGCAGAGAATGGTCCTTCAGATCATCCAGTTCTTGCAGAGCCTGATTGTCCCGGCGTACGACCACAGCCGAGCCAATGCTGTAATTCGGGTCATCGGTGATGCTCGACTCTACAGTGGCGATGCGCGAGATACCGTATGCGGCCTCCAGCTGCACATAATTGCCGGGATTGGTGAGTACGAAGTCCAACTCTCCGGCGGACAGCGCCGCATCCAGTGCCACAAAGTCGAGAGGCAGCAAGCGAAATTCCCGGTCGGGAAGGGCCCGTCGCAGGTATTCAACGGTACCGCCCCAGGTCTCCATCACCTGCTCGGCGCCGCGATAGTTGAGGACCCCGATACGTACATCGGCGGCAGCCAAAGAGGAGGCGAACAGAAGCGTCAAAAGGCCAACGCGGATAAAGTTCGCTCTATTTTTCATCGTGCGCCATTCTAATCGAATCGAACTCGTGGCTCACGCGAAAATCGATCGTTCCAGGCCCGAGCGTGAAACCACCGATGGCCGGCTATCGGTCATTGAACAGGTGCTGCAAAGATCAAAGGCGCGGCACCAAGCTGCGCGCAACCATTGCGGCGAAGGCGACCAGCGCAGCAAAAATAACACCCGCACCCGAGTCCGCCTCCATGACCCAATAAGTGGCACCACTGATCACACACCACAGCAGTGGTCCCAGGGCCAGCATCCAAGTGCTGCGGCCAGAGATCATCAACAAAAGGCCGAGAGTACCAATAGCGGTCGGGTCCGGAGTAAGCAGAAACAGTTCAATTGCCTCCCATTCACGACCCGATAAAATTCCGATCAAGGGGTGGCCCACTGCGGCATAAAACAGCAGCATGGCTCCAACGCCTCCGACCGCATCCGTACCCCAGGCAAAGCGCAGCCGACCCAGGGTGCCAGCAGTGATCAACAGTAGCCCCTGAAGTGCGAAGCCGACAGCAAACCAGGGTGCAGCCAGGAATATCTCGGCGTAGTAACGGAAAAAGAAGGCCCAGGCAATGAACAGCCAGGCGGCACCGAGTACGCCGGCAATCCAGCGGCTTTGCCGCAGCCCGCTGTCGCGGGTGACGACGAACATCCAGATCGCGACGGAAAGAGCCACTAAATGGCCCGGCCACAACATTCCGTTATAGCGCTCGAACAACCGGAAATAGACCTCCGGCGTGAACATCAGCAGGTCGTCCAACCGGTAGCCCTGCCACTCGCCCATCACAGATCCCGGACGTAAGCCGATATGCGCTCACGCATCGCCGCATCGGGCAGAGAACCGGTGGCGGCACCCATATTTTCGCGCATATGTTCAACCCGGGTGGTTGCGGGTATGACACAGGTGACAACCGGATGGGAGACAATGTACTTGAGCAGGAGCTCCGGCCAGTTGCGGCACCCGCACTCCGCCGCCCACTCCGGCAGCGGATGGCGCTGTACCTTGTTGATCAGCGATCCGCCTTGATAGGGACGGTTGGCAATCACGGCGATATTGCGTTCTACTGCCAACGGCAGGATGCGCGATTCCACTTCACGATCGACGGCGTTGTAGGTCACCTGAACAAAATCGATAGGCTGGCTGCGCATGATCGCCTCCAGATCCTTGTGCCGGCGGCCGTGGGACGTGGTGATACCAACATAACGGACCCTGCCCTCCTCCTTCATGGCAAACAGCGTCTCAAGATGCTCTCGCCAGGCCACCAGGTTATGCACCTGCAGCAGATCGAAACGATCGACACCCCACAAGCGCCGCGACTCGGAAACCTGAGAGGGGCCTTCGGCCCCCGATGAGGTCCACACCTTGGTAGCCGCAAACAGGTCCGGCGGATAACCGAGCTTCTCCAGGCCATAGCCGAGCACCGCCTCCGCCGAGCCATACATGGGCGAGGAGTCGATCAGTTCACCGCCCAGCTCAAAGAAGGTGCGCAGTACCTCGGTGCGCTCATCACGCAGGAGGGGGTCGGTTCCGACGTTGAAGGTAATCCAGGTCCCCATGCCGATCACAGCGAGCGGTTCGCCCGTACCGGGGACAGGTTTGGTGTTTACCGGCCGTTCCCAATTGGCACCAAAACCGCTGGAGATCCCGCCGAGAGCGATGGCACAACCCAGCGCGCCGAGAAAGCGTCGTCGTGACAAGGGGGCGATTAAGCGCATCGGTACTCCTCGCTGAAGCCGGCTGGCAAGGACAACAGCAATCTTGCCATGCAGAAAGAATACATCTCCATACGGCTTTCACGCCTCCATTCACCCGCAATCGAAACGCGGCGGTTGTTTCCCCCTGCACGGGTGGTCGATAATTCCCCTTAGCCATCACAACTCCCGGAACCCATGCCTACATCCCTCAGCCAGGAACCCATCCGCGTCATCCGGCGCGGTAATGTCGAATTCACCCTGCTCGGCACTGCCCATGTCTCGCGGGCCAGCGCCGAAGAGGTCACCAGGCAGCTCGATGGAGGGCAGTATGATGCGGTGGCCGTGGAACTCTGTCCCTCCCGTCATGCGGCATTGACCACACCCGATGTCTGGGGGCAGACCAACCTCTTTCGGCTCATCCGCGACGGCAAGGCGGGGATGCTGGCCGCCTCCCTGGCTTTGGGCGCCTATCAGCAGCGTCTGGCCGAGCAGTTTGGCGTGGAACCGGGGGCGGAGATGCGGGCGGCGGTGGAGCGGGCGCTTGCCCACAGCATTCCCGTGTTGCTGGTCGATCGCGACATTGGCATCACGCTGAGGCGCACCTATCACGGTACGCCCCGCTCGCAGAGGTTTACCCTGCTGGGCGGGCTGTTGGCCAGCGTTCTTTCCCGGGAAAAGGTGAGTGAGGAAGAGATAGAACGGCTGAAAGAGGGTGATATCCTTGAAACCACTTTCGCGGAATTCACCGAGCGCTCCGCCACACTCCAGGGACCACTCATCGATGAACGCGATCGCTACATGGCAGCCCGCCTGTGCGAAGAAACCGCTGCGGGGAATTACCGCCGGGTACTGGTAGTAATCGGGGCCGGTCACTTAAAGGGACTTGCCGATTATCTCTCACGGGGTGAAGGATGTACCGATCCGCAGGCGACAATCGCAAACCTGGAAACCCTCCCGCCGCGTGCACGCTGGCCGCGCGTGCTGCCCTGGGTCATTGTTGCGGTCGTACTGACCGGCTTTGCCATCGGTTTTTCGCGCAGTCCGGAACTCGGTGGACTACTGGTATGGGAATGGATCCTCATCAACGGCACGCTGTCGGCCGTCGGCACCCTGATCGCCGGCGCCCACCCGCTGACCATTCTTACCGCCTTTATCGCGGCGCCCTGGACCTCGCTCAACCCGATGATCGGTGCGAGCATGGTCGCCGGGGCCGTCGAGGTGTGGCTGCGCAAACCGCGTGTGGCCGATTTCGGCACCCTGCGCTCCGATGTCACTTCGCTCCGGGGCTGGTGGCGCAACCGCGTCTCACGAACGCTGCTGGTGTTCTTTCTGGCGGGCCTGGGCTCCTCTTTGGGAACCTACCTGGCCGGCTTCCGGATATACGACCACCTGCTCGGAGGCTGAAATGAACCCTCCCGGGATGCGTAAACTCCAACCACTTGCACCGAACTCGCTTTCCCCGCATAGCCAGGAAACCGACCCATGAAAATCAATCGTCGCCGGGAAGATACCGAAGAAAACGATCACGCTTCACTGACCACTGACCAACAGGATCCCCTGATCAAGGTACTGCATCAGGTAATCAGCTATGCGGTACGCGCCCTCTCGGTACTCATGGCGCTGGTGATCCTGTGGGGGGTTGTCGACGTGGTGTATGTGCTTTATCAGCGGCTGGTCCAGCCACCCTTGCTCATGCTGGAAATCCAGGACCTGTTAGCAACATTTGGTGCCTTTCTGGCCGTACTCATCGCCATCGAGATCTTCATCAACATCACGCTCTACCTGCGTGACGATGTCATCCACGTCAAGCTGGTGATTGCCACCGCACTGATGGCGGTGGCACGAAAAGTCATCGTCTTCGACTACCAGATACTGGATCCGGGGTATATCTGGGCAACCGGTGCATTACTGATTGCACTGGGTATCACCTACTGGCTGGTTGCCTGGAAACACCCCCGGAAAGTGCTACTGCGACAAGAGTACGAGGATGAGCCCCGGGATCGATAATCCACCGACCAGCGACCCCGTGTGTGCATCGCCGGCTGGATCGGTGGTGACTTCAGGAGTCGGAATCGATGACGTAATCGTCGCGACCGGAGAGGATCCCTTTCAGTTTTGCCGAACCGATGATATGCAGGACGAAACCTGAACTCGCACAGAAGATCACACAGGCCAGAAGACTGGCATGAATCGGATCAATAGGGGATTTTGGCGTATAGATAAATAGCGATACCAGGCAGCCCGCAGCCAACAAATAAAACAGCAGGGCAAAGCCGAAGGCTATCTGCTGGCCGGTGGTACGCCCCACGCCGCGCTGGGCGCGCAGGGGAAGACCTAGTAGTGAAGGCATGAAGGGCTCGAGTGCTGGTGAAATGGACGTCAAGTGTCTCACAGATGGCCCGAAGCAGCATTGAGCTGAATCAATTCCTCGGGCACCAACCTCCGCCGCCTGCACTCCGGCCGTCAAGGCACCAGATCCAGCTGTGCGAAGGCGTAGGTCAGCACAATCCAGATGCTCATCACAAGCGGAAGATATCGCCCCACCAAATAAATGCGCCACTCCCACCACCGAGTTTCGGTGCCCAGTACGGTACGGATCCGATGCGGCGGAATGAACCAGCAAAACAGCGCCGCGCCGACCACACCCGAAAAGATGATGACATTACCACCGGCCAGTCGATCCAGTACCTCAAGCACCGGTTCGCCGGCGATGGTCCACTCCATGGGGGTAAAGCTGAGCGCGGAGGCACTGCCCAGGATCAGCATCAGCGCAATCACGATAGAGACGGCGGCCCTGTCACTCAGCCGGAACTCTTCGGCCACTGCGGCCACCACCACCTTCAGGCCCGCCAAACTGGAGCTGAACGCCGCGGCAAAGAACAGGCCAAAAAACAGAATCGGCAGCCAGGCACCGCTACCCATCTCGTCGAATACCCGCGGTAAAGTGACAAAGGCCAGCTGACTCCCCTCATCGGGCGCCATGCCGAAGGTGAAGACAAAAGGAAAGATCATCCATCCGGCCAGCAGCGCAACGGCGGTCTCCGTACCGGCAACCACCAGACAGGCGCGAGGCACGTGGGTCTTGCGGGGAATAAAGCTGCCGTAGGTGACCAGGTAACCCTGTCCAATCGCCAGCGTGTAAAAGGCCTGCCCGAAAGCAAAGGCCCACAACGTGCCATCGGCGAGACGGCGCCAGTCCACCTGGAAGAAAAAGTCCTTGGCCTCACCCCAGCCCGGTGTCCGGCTGGCGACAATCACCAGCCCGACGATCACTACCAGCAGGACCGGCATGAGGATCTTCGACAGCAGTTCAATGGCTTTGACACCCCGGACCAACACGAATCCTGCCAGCATCGCTACCGCGAAGAAGTACCAGAGCGAGTTGTAGCCGGCGCTGAAGTCATCGAAGACCTGGGTCTGCCCCCGCACGGCATCCACCGTGTAACCCAGGGTCCAGCCGGTAATGACCAGGTAGTAGCTGGTGATGACCAACGTGATGAACACGACGAACCAGCCGTATACCCCGCCGAAGCGCCCTACCTGTCGATAGGTGTGCACCGTATTACCCTGGGAAAGCCGTCCGGCGGCCACCTCCAGAATCATGATGGGCACCACCACGACAAACAGGGCCAGCAGATAGGCAACAACAAAGGCGCCACCCCCGTTTTCACCCATCATGTAGGGGAATCGCCACAGGTTGCCGAGCCCGACGGATGCGGCCGCCATGGAGGCCACAAAGGCCGGCTCGGAACTCCACTGCCGGCGGGACTCACGAATGAATTCATGCTGATTGGCCAGGGGAAACCTCCTCGCGGAATATCGATGGACACCAGAATTCAGGTGTCTGTTTTCTGCCACAGGTAATCAGCCATTGGGTTTTTTGTAAACCCCCGAGAAGCTGGCAAAAAGCGTCTCCTGTGCTTTTCTCACAGCACGGCCACCACGCGGATAGCGGTTCGGCCAAAAGGAATTGGCACTTTCGTGAGTGATGGGGGACCCATGAGACCATTATTCTGGCTTGCTACTGTACTTTTACTGGCCTCGCCCGTTCCGGCTCTGGCAGCCGATGACCTTTCGGAGGATTTCGACTTCAAGCCGGCCCCTTCGGACGAACCGGGCGGCGCCGCGTACACCTGGCATGAAGCCCTGGACGCGTGCGAAGAAAAGGACATGACCCTGCCATCGAGCGCGGACATGGCAAAGATGTTCTGCCATGCCGATCTGGAACTCAAAGAGATTGTCCCCGAGTTCCCGCAGGTCGACGGAGGCTGTGTGGAAAGCGGGGCGACCGAAACGTTTTCCAACCTCAGGGAAAAGGGACGCTACTGGTCCTCATCCCGCCATAACGAGGGGGTATTTCGCTACGTCGACTTTTTCGATGGGCAGATCGGGTATTACGGCAGCGACGAAAAGCTGCATGTGCGCTGCATACTGCCCGGCGATCGCGAACGGGAGGGGCAAACCCCCTTTCCCTACGACATCAATGATGTCGACGAAGAGGCTTTCAGGTACATCATCGATACCATATCCACGCTTTATACGACTGCTTTTGCCGACCATGGAAAGCAACTCATCATGGATCAGCAGTGGGAAGATCAGAAGAAAGGAGCGGTTTCCTGGCTGATGGAGGAGTATGACCGGGAAAAGAAGCAGATCAACCAAATCCGCGAGATTGACCTGAATGGTGGATTGGCCCGCCACCCGATGTTGAATCGGGATGCCTACGCCATGGTCATCTGCCATGAAATAGGACACCACCTCGGTGGCGCACCGCACGCACTCGGGGCCAGTTCGGAGGGACAATCGGATTACTTCGCCGCAGCAAAGTGCATGAAACGCTACCTGAAGGTGACCAGGTATCGTCAGCACCAGACCGAACCGCTACCCGACGAGCTCGAAGCCGTTTGTACGGCCAATTACCACGCAAGCGACGAACGCACGGCTTGCCGGCGAAATATCCTCGCCGGACTCACGCTTTCCCGATGGTTTGCGTACACCAGGGAGATGGATCAGACGGAGCTTACACGGCGTGATACCCGGCAGCGGCCCACCACCCTGGTACACGGCTACCCGAGCCCCCAATGCCGCCTCGATACCTTTATCGCCGGAGCCCTGTGTCCGGTCGACGAGGAGGCCCCGTTCTCCGATGACAGCGTCCGTACAGGCGCCTGCACCCGGGAAGCCGGATACGAACAGGAGGCACGCCCCCAGTGCTGGTTTCGCATGGAAGATGCCTTATAGAGCGCCCGGCAGCTCCCTCGTAGCCGATCCAGAACGCAGTGTTTGCCCCCTTGCACTCGGTACATTCTGGCTTAGACTCAGGGTCATCCAATGCATGGAAAGGAGGCTGTCATGAAAGGGACAAGTGAGATGGTTTGCAGTACGCTGCACAGCGCAATCGAAGGACACGATCTGGACCGGTTGCTCAGCATGTACGACGAAAATGCCGAACTACGGGTCATCGATCACAGTCACCCCCCAAGCAGCCCTTTGGAACTCAAAGGTAAAGATGCCATTGGGAACTACTATCGGGATATATTCAGCCGGCAGCTGAATCACCGCGTGACCCGGGAACTAGCGAGCGACGGAAGCCTGGCCTTTTCCGAGGAGTGCGAGTACCCGGATGGAACGCAGGTGTTTACCAACGGCTTGGCCGAGCTCAAGGACGACAAGATCATCCGCGAGATCGACGTGCAGGCATGGGACGAATCACCCAAGCACTAAATGAAGAACAGCGAGCGGGCTTTCACAGCCGTTCGCTTTACCATCTGCGAGACTCGTCGAGACGCGATACTCCTGAATCTGGCTGGACTTGCCGGTTTGGGGTAACCGCCCGCACTACTTTTCCCATCCGCAATATAAGGGCACTTCTATTAATTCTTCATTCCCGCGAAAGCGGGATTCCAGCCGTTTGATTTTACTAGGCTCCCCGCTTTCGCGGGAGTGACCGAAAAATGACTTTTTTAGAGGTTCCCATAAGTCTGCGTTCACCCTGTCTCTGTCTTTCCTGGCATTTGCAATTCCTCTGCGTTCCCTCGATTATGATTCATTCTGTCCATCGAACCGGAGCCTCTGAAGGCCCGCACGAAATCCCATGAGTTACGACGAGATACCCTACGAAAGCAGCCCGTTCCCGGAGACACATCCCAATTTTCTCGCCACCGTCGCACGCCTTTTCGGCGTCGATGCCGCCCCTCCGGACCAGTGCCGGGTTCTGGAACTGGGCTGTGCCAGCGGTGGCAATCTCATCCCCATGGCCTTCCGACTGCCGGACGCACACTTCGTCGGCATCGAGCTTTCCGCTACCCAGGTAGCAGACGGGCAGCGGCTGATCGCACAGGCCGAACTCCCCAACATCGAATTGCACCAGGGCGATATCCTGCAGTTCGATACCGAGGGCGAGGGCTTCGATTACATCATCTGCCACGGGGTCTACTCATGGGCTCCCGAAGCGGTACGCGAACGCATTCTCGCTATCTGCCGCGGCCGATTGAATGAAAATGGCGTTGCCTACATCAGCTACAACACCCTGCCGGGCTGGCACATGCGCGGCATGCTGCGGGAAATGCTGTTACACCACACCCGCGAGCTGGAGTCCCCGCAGGAGCGACTGGCCGGAGCGCACGAGTTGCTGGGTTTCCTCGATGGCTCACTGGAGGGTAGCGACGCCCTGCACGGGCGCTATTTGCGCATGGAGATCGACCGCATCCGCGGCAATCATCCCAGCTATCTCTATCATGAATACCTGGAGGAGATTAACCAGCCGTTTCTGTTCTCCAGGTTCGTGGAGGACGCTGCCAGGCACGACCTGCGCTACCTGTGTGATACCGAACTGCACTCCATGTTCGCCTCACCTCTGGGCGAGACTGCGGACCAGATGCTGGGCTCCATCGAGGATCCCATTCAGCGCTGGCAGTACACCGACTTCCTCACCAACCGCAATTTTCGCCAGAGCCTCCTGTGCCGATCCGAATCCCGGGTGGCCCGTGATCCGGATCTGGAGCGATTCAACGGCTATGCCTTCCATTCCGATTTGAAACCGCCGAAGAAGCTCGACCTGCGCCGCGTTAAAGCAGCACCATTCACCAGCGCAACGGGCGAACGCGTGCAGGTGGCCCATCCGCTCACCAAGGCCGCGCTCGCGCATCTCGACCGCGTGTTTCCCGACAGCCTGTCATTCGAGGACCTGGTATCCGTGGCGCAGCGGCAGGTGACAGCATCGGGTGGGGGCGCCGCAGCGGCACAGCTCGATCACCTGACCAGTGAGCTATTCAGCCTCTTCGCCCATCAGGCGATCGGAGCTGCGCCTTCGCCACACACGGTGTTCCACCAAATCGAGGAGCGCCCGCGCGCCAACCGCCTGGCCCGCGTCCAGGCGGATGCCGGAATCGGCCACGCCGCCGGATTCCACCACACCACGGTAGGGCTGGACCCCTTCAGTACAGTGCTGCTGCAACAGCTCGACGGCACGCGGGATCGGACCGAGCTGGTCAGGGAGTTGGCACGACGCTTCGAGGAGGACAGCACCCTGAGTGCCCTGGCAGGCAACCAAACAGGGGAGAAGTTGAGACAGATGATTTCCGCCAATACCACCCGTATGCTCGAACTGTTTGCCAGGCAGGGACTACTGGAGCCCGGAACAGCGGCCTAGAGCATCGATCAGATACCAATGCGGCGAGGTGCAACTCATTGATTTTGTGGCCGTCGGCCTCAGGAATGCGGCCGTCGAGCCTACAGGGATGTATTCCTGGCATCCCCGAAATCAATGATTGCACCTCGCTCGGGATTCTATCTGTTTGGTGCTCCAGGAGCCTGTCCGAAAACATCGTTTTTTGTAGGTTGGGGTGAGTTATGCGAACCCAACGCTGATTTTGTTGGGCTTCGTTCCTCAGCACCAACCTACGTGCTGGAGACCCATCGCCACTTCTCGGAAGTTACTGCAGCGCGAGCATGATCGGCGTGATCAGGCCGCCCGATGCGATCAGCAGGCCGTTCTTCAATGCACGCGACGCGGGGTAGCGGGAACTATCACGCGTCCCCTTTGCGAGTCCGACTGCAGTCGTTGCCGCCAACCCGATCATCGCAGCCGTCTCCTGGGGGTAACCGACAAAGCTCAAGGCCAGGCCGGTCACACCGCCAATAAAGGCACCGGCAGCGAAGTGCATGGCATTGGGGTCTGCCTTGAAAGGATTGTCGCTCATGACCTCGAGCATACCACGCGCACGGGGCCCCCGGGAGCGTCTACAGAGCAGTACAACTTTCGCGGTAATCGTTGAGACCGGAGTCGTGCACACCCGGAGATGCGCCATCGCGGACCGCCATTACCTGGAAATGCGGATCCCGCTTCTGCCCAACGCCGATCGCGCCCTTGGCCATGTAGAGGGCCCAGGCCCAGTCCGGTTCATAGACGCTGGTGGTGGCACTCCAATAGCCCTCTCCCAAGTCGTCGAAGTTCGCCCCGGCCGGCAGTGCCGGGTTGCTGTGGTCACAGTCCACCAGCAGTTCGAGCTCGTTTACGTTGGGAAGCCGCCAGGGCTTGCCCTCTTTCACCCGTAACCGCTGTACGGCCTCTAGTGCCTGCTGCCAGTTCACTGCGCCTTGTGCCAAATCGGCATTGCGATGCCAGACCAGCCCGGCAAGCCGGTCGAACAGCGCATCGCCCTCACACACAAACCGCGGTTCAGGCCAGGTGCGACCCATCCGGTGTTCACCGTCCTGACCAGAGCCACTGCAGGGAATCGGGCGGCCTGCCTCATCGTAGCAACGGGTCTGTCCCGTGGCACTCAACAAGCCGTTGCCTTCGCCCCGCACCGGCCAGACCATGAACGACTGGTCCTTGCCGCCGTAGAACATTCGTCCCCCATCCATGTGGACATACCACGCATGGGCAGGGCTGATCGCAGCACTGGTGCTACTCCAGTACCAGCCCGGAAACAGTTGGGTAAAGGGATGCCCCCGGGGCAGTGCGGGGCGATGGGTCTGGTAGCTGAGGAGGCTGCGCAGCTCACGCCGGTTCGGTAGTCGCCAGTCGCTGTGCCCAAGCCCCACGTCCGCCACAAACTCCAGGGCCTCCTCCCAGGTTAGCGGGAACTCTGCGAGGTTGGCATTTTGCGTCCAGGTCAGGCCCGTCAGGTGATCAAGCACGGTTTCCGCCCCGGTGACGAACCGTGGCTCCGGCCACGCTGACCCGGCACCAATTTCCGCATCCTCCCCCCAGTCACAGGGACGCGGACCACCTTCGGTGTCATAACAGAGTCGCTGGCCCGTTTCAGGATAGGTGTCCATGGTAACGATATGGGGCCGATCCGCTACACCACAACTCAGGGACACGCCGAGTCTTATGTTCGTCTCGGCGAGCATGCAACTTGACATCGACCACCGCCATGATATGTGGCGCTTCGGACCACTATTCGCGGCTTTTGACAGGGGCGCAACAGGGAACTAATACATGGACACGAATCCAATTTTTAGAGGTGCCTGATGAAACAGATTGACATCAATGTCCGTGGTATGGAGATGGGCTACAAGACCGCAAGCATCATTGCCCAGGCACTGGCTGCAACCATGGAAAAGGTACCTACAGTAGTCGCCTGGCACGACAAACCCCATGCCAGGATGTCCCCGAACATCGAAGGGGGCGATATCAATAGCCGTTGGCACGACTACGGTGAAAGCTTCGGAGGTGAATTCAATATCACCATCAATGGCGAATACGACTTCATCTTCACCGATTCGGAAAACTTCGACACGGTGGAATCGACGGCTTTCCGGATGGTCAAGGACTCCGAGGGACACGAATATATGTGCCAGGCAAACCTGCTCCGCGACCCGAACGACCCGGGCAAGACTTGCGAACAGGTGGACAAGGAGCGTGGCGCCTATGGCGGCCACGGCGGCTACGCCTAGGAGCCTGTCCGAGAGCGCAGATCCACGCAAGTTTGCGATCTCCGCCTAGGTCGGGCTTTAGCCCGACCGCGTCGGACTGAAGGCCGACCTACATCAGCGATATTCGGCTTCGAAAGCTCGCCCATCACATCCAGGGTGATCTCTTCAAACTGCAACAGCTTGCCGCCGTACTCCGCGATAAACGCCTCCGCCTGCACCAGTTGAGTGAGTCCAGGTTCATGGATTGCCGAATGCGGAAGGGTAAAAAGCCCTCCGGGCCGGATGACGTCAGGAGCATCTACTCAGGCTTCGACCAACATGCGCCCGCGCATCTCCATGTGCATCGCATGACAAAAGAAGGAGCAGTAGTACCAATGGACCCCCGGCTGGTCGGCGACAAACGTGACAGAGGCCGTCTGCTGCGGACTGATATTAAAAGAAACGCCATGATTGGTCATCACGAAACCGTGGGCCAGATCCTCGATGCGGTCCAGGTTGGTGACCACCACGGTCACTTCATCACCCTGCTTCACCGTGAATTTGTCGATACCAAACACGGGCGCCACTGAGGTCATGTAGACGCGCACCTTGTTACCGTCGCGAATCACCTTGTTGTCCGCCTCCAGCGTAACGCCATCTTCCTT